>CAZDIN010000013.1:0-10813 GCA_964505515.1 uncultured Eubacteriales bacterium
GCGGCTTACGCGCGATCTCAGCCGGATGCTACCAGCTCCCCTGTATCAAGTTGTACCTTCATTATAGCACTTGTTACTTTTTTGTCAAGTTAAAAAATCACAGTCTGCATTTTAATACTTTTGTGCATATTATAAATTGCCATATTATGTAGTATATGCTATAATTATGCAAATAATTATGCGCTTTACGCAAAAAAGAGGGGAGAAACCATGGAATCTATTAAACAGTTTCTTAAACGTAAGGACATCGTCTTTTCTGCTCGCCGTTACGGAATAGATGCGCTCGGCGCTATGGCACAGGGCCTCTTTGCTTCATTGCTTGTAGGCACCATACTCGGCACCCTCGGCACTCAGCTCGGCTGGAATATTCTTGTTCAGATCGGCGATTTCGCAAAGGCGGTCGACGGCGTTGCGATGGCTGTCGCTATCGGCTATGCACTGCACTGTCCTCCGCTCGTTCTCTTTTCGCTTTGCTCGGTCGGCTATGCCGCCGATGCGTTGGGCGGCGCAGGCGGTCCGCTTGCGGTATTGCTTGTCACCTGCGTTGCCGCCGAATGCGGTAAGGCGGTCAGCAAGGAGACCCCCGTCGACATTCTTGTTACTCCCCTGACTACCATTCTGGTCGGCTCCCTGCTTTCGATCGGCTGCGCTCCCTATATCGGCATGGCGGCATCCTCCGTCGGTAACGCGATCATGTGGGCAACCGAGCTGCAGCCCTTCTTCATGGGAATTCTCGTATCGGTCATCGTCGGTGTTGCTCTCACCCTGCCCATCAGCAGTGCCGCTATCTGTGCCGAACTCGGTCTGACAGGACTTGCAGGCGGTGCCGCCGTCGCAGGCTGCTGCGCACAGATGATCGGCTTTGCCGTCATCAGCTTCCGCGACAACAAATGGAGCGGTCTGCTTTCGCAGGGCATCGGCACAAGCATGCTGCAGATGGGCAATATCGTACGCAATCCGCGAATCTGGATCGCACCGACCCTCGCCTCTGCCGTAACAGGCCCGTTGGCAACCTGCCTGTTCAAGCTGCAGATGAACGGCGCACCTGTTTCGTCGGGTATGGGCACCTGCGGTCTTGTCGGTCAGATCGGCGTGTATACGGGTTGGCTTGACGATATTGCGTCGGGCGCAAAGGATGCCATTACCGCGATGGATTGGATCGGTCTTGTGCTGATCTCATTCGTTCTGCCTGCTTTGCTTTCTCTTGCGTTTGACTGGGTCGTGCGCAAGCTCGGATGGGTCAAGGACGGCGACATGAAGCTCGACATCTGACGGTACATATTTGAAAAGAGCATCGGTGCGGTCTGCACAGATGCTCTTTTTTATTCGGTTTAGCCTCCGAGGTAGGCCTTTTTGACCTCTTCGCTCTGCATAAGCTCTTCTCCTGTGCCCGACAGGACTATCCTGCCGTTCTCAAGCACATAGGCGCGGTCCGAGATAGCAAGCGATTTACCTGCGTTCTGCTCGACCAGAAGGACGGTCGTTCCGCTCTTGTGGTAGTCCTTGATGATGTCAAAGACCTGATCGACCAGCATCGGCGACAGTCCCATCGAGGGCTCGTCCAACATAAGCAGGTCGGGATGGCTCATCATCGCCCTGCCCATCGCGAGCATCTGCTGTTCGCCGCCCGAGAGGGTGCCTGCGATCTGCTCGCGGCGCTCGCCTAAACGTGGGAATCGGGTATATATCTCTTCAATATCGGTCTTTATACGGCTCTTATCCTTCTGCGAATAGGCGCCCATGAGCAGATTCTCGTAGACCGACAGCTCCTGAAAGACACGCCTTCCCTCAGGCACCTGCGCAAGACCGAGGTGAACGATCTTGTGGCATGGCATGTGGGTGATGTCCTGACCGTTGTAGGTGACAGAGCCTGCTTTTGACGGAATAAGACCCATTATGCTCTGCATAGTGGTGGTCTTTCCTGCGCCGTTTGCGCCGATAAGGGTGACTATCTCGCCCTTGTTTACTTCAAAACTGATGCCCTTGAGTGCTTGGATGACTCCGTAGTAGACCTCAAGGTCCTTTATTTCCAACAACGCCATTTTCTATCCTCCGATGTAAGCCTTGATAACCTCAGGGTCGTTCAACGCCGTCTGCGTATCGCCCTGAGCCAATACGGTACCGAAGTTCAGCACGGTCAGTTCGTCACAAAGTCCCGACACAAACTTCATGTCGTGCTCTATCAGCAGAATGGTCATGTCAAACTCGTCACGAATAAAGTTGATGACATCCATCAGCTCTGCGGTCTCGTTGGGATTCATTCCCGCCGCAGGCTCGTCAAGCAGCAACAACTTCGGGTTTGTAGCAAGGGCGCGCGCTATCTCAAGCTTGCGCTGTTTTCCGTAGGGCAGGTTGCAGGAGAGGTTGTTGCGCTCCTCTTCGAGTCCAAAGATGCGCAGTATCTCCTTTGCACGCTCACGCATGCGCACCTCGACGTCAAAATGCATCGGCAATCTCAGCATGCTGACGAAGGGGTTGCATTTGAATTCGGGCTGATTATGCAGACCGACCAATACGTTTCGAATGACGCTCATGTTGTTAAACAGGCGGATGTTCTGGAAGGTACGGGCAATACCGGCGTGGTTGATAGCCTCTTGGCTCTTGCCGAGCAGCTCCTCTCCGTCGAGGAAAAAGGTGCCCTCTGTAGGTTGATACACACCTGTAAGGAGGTTGAAGACGGTCGTCTTGCCTGCACCGTTGGGGCCGACAAGGCCGTAGAGCTGATTCTTGCGGATCTTGAGGTTGACGTTCTGCGCCGCCTTCAGTCCGCCGAAGGATATACCGAGGTTTTTCGTTTCAAGCATATACTCAGCCACGGTTATTTGCCCCCTTTCTTATCAGGTGCATCGGGCGCATACTCGTCACCCGTAATATCCACGCTCAAAAGCTCATCCATACTGACCTTGGTCGGAATGCGGTTCCACTCCGCCTCGTCGTCGGAAATGTCCTCAGGACGCTTGCTGCTTTTGAACCTCTTGAACAGTGCCTGCAGGTTGATCTTCTCACGCAGAGGAGCAAGCGCAGGCGCATTGCCGAAGACGACTACAAAGATGAGCACCAGCGCATAAACAAGCAGACGGACAGCAGCCATGTCGCCCGACAGCTCGTTTTGCAGCAGGAAGTTTACATAGGTAATAAGGGTTGCGGCAAGTATGGAGCCGTTCATGCTGCCCATACCGCCGATGACCACCATGACAAGAATTTCGATAGAATAGTTATAGCTGAAGGTCGCGTAGCTGATAGGTGTTACATAATGGCCATAGATAACGCCCGCAACGCCTGCAAAGAAGGCCGACAAAACGAAGACCAAGAGCTTATAGAAGGTGACGTTGATGCCCATAGCCTTTGCCGCGATCTCGTTGTCGCGAATGGCGGTAATGGCACGTCCGTGCTTACTGCGGATGAGGTTCTGGATCAGCGCAAGGACGATCAAAACGGCCACGAAGGCGACAATGAACATTGTAGCCGAGGGGATCTTCACCTCAGAGGTCTTAAGTCCGAGCGCACCGCCGAAAACCTCAAGGTTTTTGAAGATATTACGGACTATCTCACCGAATGCGAGGGTGACTATCGCAAGGTAGTCGCCCTTAAGCCGCAGGGCAGGCAGTCCGATTATAAATCCGAAAATTGCGGCGGCGAGGCCTCCGACTATCATCGAAAGAAGGAAGCAGACCATGGTGTTTTCGACATACTGATGCAGTGTCAGCGAGAAATAACAGCCGAGATAGGCGCCCACGCACATAAATCCTGCGTGACCGAGCGAAAGCTCGCCGAGGAAGCCGACCACAAGGTTGAGCGAGATCGCCAGAATGATGCTGTAGGCGATCTTCGGAAGCAGGTTCACAAACGAACGGGAAAGCAGACCTGCGCCGTTAAACCCGATCATGAGGATCAGGAATACTGCGATGACGATATAGTTGATGTAATGCTTGAGCTTAAAGGAATTTTTAACGTTGCTAAGATAACCCATGCCTTACACCTTCTCTCTTCTGCGCTTGCCGAGCAAGCCGATGGGCTTGACCAGCAGGATAACTATCAGCAGTCCGAACTCGATTGCCGTCGTATAGGCAGCGGCAGGCGTATTTTGACAGACCTGTTCGATAACGCCGAGCAGAATGCCGCCGAGCATGGCTCCGGGGATGGAGCCGATACCGCCGATGACCGCCGCTGTGAAGGCCTTGATACCCGGCATTGCGCCAAGGGTGGGGCTGGTCGACGGAATACGGATAAGGTAAAACAGGCTGGCAAACGCCGCCAGCGCCGAGCCGATAGCAAAGGTTATCATAATAATGCGGTCAACGTTGACGCCCATAAGGCGCGCGGCACCGCTATCCTCCGACACAGCCAGCATTGCGCGGCCGGTACGGGTCTTCTTAACGAAAAGGGTGAGAGCGATCATAATGATCGCACCGACCACCAAGGTCAGTATAGTTCCCACGCTGATTTCGGAATTTCCAATGTTAACGCTGCCGAAGTTGGCAATAGTGATGGTACGGGAGGTGGACCCGTATGCCAACTGGGCAATTCCCTGCAACAGATTGCTGACACCGATAGCGGTAATAAGCACCGCCAACGGAGAAGCACCGCGCAGAGGCTTGTATGCCAATTTTTCGATCACGATACCCGCGAGCATACACACGACCACCGAAACGGCGATCGCGATCAACGGGTGGGTGTTAAGCATCAATGTAGAGTAGATGGCATACGCACCGATCATGATGACATCGCCATGCGCAAAATTCAGCATCTTGGCAATACCGTATACCATTGTATATCCCAAGGCTATAAGAGCGTAAACGGCACCCAAACTGAGACCATCTAAAAATATACTCATTACGTTTTCTCCTGATAGGGTTTTCGGTCGGGAGACGTATATCCCCCGACCGTTCTTTTACTTTATTCGCAGTTATTCCTGAAATTAAGCGTTTACGTTAACGATCTGCGGCACCTTGGTAGCAGCGCCGGTATCGTCCCAGGTCATTTTTCCGGTAACACCGGTGTAGGTGAAGGATTTGTCGGTGATAGCCTTCTTAACAGCCTCGCAAAGATCGCTTGCGCTGATGGAAGGATCGTCAACACCCGCAGCCTTCATAGCGTTGAAGATGGCGTAAACGGCATCGTAGCCGTCAGCGGCAAACTGGTCGGGCTTGACGCCGTACTTCTCCTCGTACTTCCTTACGAAGTCGGAAACGGTCGCGTCATCGCTGTTGACGTCAAAGGGGGTGATGTAACGGATGTTGTTGGTAACGGTGCTGTCGATCTGGTCTGCTACGCCGTCAAGTCCGTCACAGCCCAGAATGTCGGCGTCACAGCCCTTGTTGGTGCAGGCGCGTGCGATAAGTCCTGCTTCGGTGTAGTAGATGGGCAGGAAGATAGCGTCGCAATCCTTAAGAGCGTCGACCTGAGCGGAGAAGTCCTTTTTGTTCTCATTGTCGAAGGTCTTCGTGATGAACTCAACGTTAAGCTCATCCATCTTTGCCTTGAAGGCTTCGTAAATACCCGAAGAATAGGTATCGCTGGTATCGTAGATGCAGCCGATGTTGGTATACTTCGCGGTCAGCTCCTGAGCGGCAAGGACACCCTGATCGGGGTCGCCGAAGCAGACGCGGAAGGCGTTGTCGCGGCCGTCAATAACGGTTGCGGCGGAAGCAGACGGAGTCATGAAGAAGAGATTGTCTTCAACAGACTTTGCTGCAAAGGACTCGCAGGAGCCCGATGTAACCGAGCCGATAGATATCTGCATTCCTGCATCCATGAGCTGATCGTATGCGGTAGCGGCATCCTCAGGTGTAGCCTTGTCATCCTTCATGATGAACTCGAACTCAACACCGTTAAGACCGCCTGCAGCGTTGATCTCGTCGATAGCGAGCTGTGCGCCCTGATTGACCGAGATTCCGTAGGCGGAAGCGTCACCGGTCAGCGGACCTGTTGCGCCGAGAACATACTTGTCGGCGGAATTACCGCCGTTACAAGCAGTCAGGCCGATTGCCATAATGGCAACGCAAACTGCAACAGCCAAGATCTTCTTAACCATTTTCATAATAGTTCCCTCTTTTCCAAATTTTATATAAAAGCGAGCCTGCAAGATCCTAAGCAAAACCGCTTTCATTGACCAAATGCATTTTTATGCAGAAAAACCGATTTATTTGTTTATAAATTGCAAATATGATTTTACTACACTAAAGCAGGTTTGTCAATAGTGAATGACGCCCACCGACGCCGCATATCAGCCGCTTTGCCGATTTTGTCAGGACTGTTTTTTCAACTTTAGCGGATATACGTGCTGCAGCGCTTCAATATCACCGCCGTCGCGGTCATTCAGGTCGCGGAAATCGTACCTCTCGGTAAGGGTCAGCGTATCCCCGTCGAGATTGAAGGTGTCGTAGACATCAAGATCAACAGACCCCTTATCGTCGAAGAAGAGATGCAGGCGATCCTTTACCACGCGGTACGGACCTGTAGTTAGAGAGTCCTCTTCATCAACGAACAGCTCAGCCAGCATCTCCTGCGGCTTTTGGCCGTTGATCTCCTCGTATTGCTCCTCGAACTCTTCAAGAGTCATATCCAGCTCCTCTGCCGTCTTTTCAATGTAGGCGTAGATACGGCTGCTGAGGGTGTTCATACACTCGTTGAAGGATTCCTCCTCCATGCCTGCAGAGAAGGTGCCGTCGGCGTTGAATACTATGAAAAACTCCATCTCCAGACCTTCGAACCAGGACAGCTTTTCACCCATATCCGCCTTCTCTTCCTCGCTCAGCGTACCCAACGCGAGCGCCTCATATGATACGGTGCCTTCCCATCTGCCGACAAGCTTATTCTCGGCCGAGCAGGACGCGACCGAAACCATCACGACGGCGCACAAAAGCCACGCAACACTAATTTTCAACAACTTTTTCATCACGATTCCTCCTAATGCTTTTGCTGGCGCATCCATATCTTCATCACAAGACGGTGCGGCAACAGCTTGACAAGTCTAACCTGCCACCTGACAGGCGCTCCGTGAATAGAAACATCCTTTTTGCCGCGTTGCATGTCGCGTATTGCGGTACGCACCACGTCCGCTGCCTCGTATACGACGTTGAAATAGGTCACTGCGTTTTCGCTTGTCGTCTCGGCTCGGTCGAAAAATTCCGTTCTCACCCAACCTGGACAGACCGCCATCACACGAATACCGCGAGGCTTCAGCTCGACGTTAAGTCCTCTCGAATAGCTCAGCACAAAAGCCTTCGTCGCGGCATAAACGTTCAGATATGGCACAGGCTGAAATGCAGAAAGCGAATCGAGCTGAAGAACGCATGAGCCTTTTTTCATATAGGGCAACACGACTTCAGTGACGGCAACGAGCGCCTTTGCATTCAGGTCGATCATATTCATACTGTCTGCCAACGGTATGTCCTGATAGGTGCCGAATTTCCCGAATCCGCCAGCGTTTACAAGGGTCTTGACGTCAGGGGTATGTTCTTTAAGAAGCTCCTGCAACCTCTCGATGCTTGCAGGCAAGGTCAGGTCCATCGCAAGCACACGCACACACGCGACCTGCTCCTTCAATTCAAGCAGGCGCTCCTCGCGGCGCGCGATAGTCCATATCTCATCGTATTCTTCCTTTTGAGCCAGTTGGACAACGAACTCCCTGCCCATTCCCGAGCTGGCACCCGTCACGATAGCGATCTTCATTGCTTCAGCCCCCTTTTATGCACAGATTATACCACCCTCGCCCACTAATTTCAAGAAGCATCTGTTCATCGCGGACAAAGTGTGATATAATAGCTTTATCTTCAGAAAGGTGGCGATAACCGTGCAGATATTGATCGATGCGGACGGCTGTCCCGTTGTACGCATTGCCGCAACGGTTGCAAAAGAGCATTCTCTTCCCTGTACGGTTGTTTGCGACACAGCACACCTGTTTGACATCGAGGGTGTAGAGGTCATCACCGTTGATAAGGGTGCCGACAGCGCCGATCTCGCTCTTGTAAACCTCTGCCGACGCGGCGACATCGTCATCACGCAGGATTACGGGCTTGCCGCCATGTGCCTTGCAAAAGGCGGCCGCGCCGTCAACCAGAACGGAATGATATACTCCGACTCAAATATTGAGCAGCTACTCGACTCGCGCTATCTCTCCAAGAAGGCGCGCCGCGCAGACCAACGGCTTAAAGGGCCTCGCAAGCGTACCGATGAGGACGACAGAGCATTTTTGGACTCCTTTTTGAAAATGCTGCATGAGGAGGTCGGTAAGGCATGACACGAAAGCAAAAACGGTGGACGGTCTTTGCCGTCATAAACGGCTTGATGCTGCTTGCTGTCCCGCTTTATTATCTATATGTAAACGTCTTCCTGCAGGTCATACCCGAGCAACTCACAAAATGCACGGCGGCGAGGTTTTTGCACCTCTATTGCACGGGCTGCGGCGGTACGAGGGCAGTCGGCGCGTTGTTTAGACTTGATATTCTCACGGCTCTCAGGCTCAACCCCTTTGTGCCGGTCGCGGCAGGCTTGTTTATCTACTACGACATTCGCGCCGCACTTGCAATTGCACGCGACGAACCCCTCGCCGTCAAGGTGCCGACTGCGGTGTGGATAGGCCTGCCCGTCTTTTTGCTGATAATGACGGTTGCGAGGAATTTAGCCCTTGTCTACTGCGGATATGACCCCATCGGTGACCTTGTTTCCTTCTGGCAGTAGCAGGAAGGCTTATCCGCTTGACCTGAGCGAGTCGGATGTGGTATACTATTGCAGATAAAAGCAAAGGAAGTGATCGGCGTGGGCAACGCGTGGAAGCATTTCAAAACGATAACTCGGCACCGTCACGCCGTTATCAAGCATTGCTATAAGGCCGGTATACTTTGGCAAGGGCTTCGGCATGACCTGTCCAAGTACAGCCCCACCGAGTTTATGGCAGGGGTGCGCAATTTTCAGGGCACACGCAGTCCCAACGAGCAGGAGCGCGAACAGTACGGATATTCTTCCGCGTGGATGCACCACAAGGGAAGAAACAGGCATCACTTTGAGTATTGGACCGATTACAAGCCCGCAACAAGACGGGTCGAGCCTGTCAAGATGCCGCTTAGGTTCGTTGTTGAGATGTTCTGCGACCGCGTAGCCGCAGGCAAGATATACAAGGGCAAAAACTACACCGACCAGTCCTCTCTTGACTACTTTTTGGGCGGAAAGCCGACCCGTGTCATTCATCCCGAAACCTCTGAGTTTTTGGAGATGCTGCTGCGAATGCTGGTCGAAAAGGGAGAGGATGAGACCTTCCGTTTCATCCGCGAATACTGTAAAGATCACGATGATTATTAAAACTTTGACCGCGCTCGGTAACTTCGAGAGCGGTCAAAGTTTTATCTCCTGTCGGGCGTCAGCTTCTGCAGGATGAAATCGCGGTTGGCAATAATTCGCTTGTCATCGGGCGAGAGCGCCAGCGCCTTGTCAACATATTCAAGCGCTTGCTCAAACCGTCCCGTATAATAAAGCGCAACGCTCAGCAGGTCATAAGGCTTTGCGCCCCACGACTCGCTCTCGCTGATGTAGGTTCGCGGACGCTCGGTTATCTCAAGTGCCCTTTTTACCGCAAAGACCACACCTTCGTGATCGCCGTTTTCAAGCAGCCACGCGGCATAGTCAAGCCACGTTTCACGCAGATGAGGTGCCTCCGCGACCGACAGCATATGCCATTTTTCCGCTGTCTGCCTGCGCGAAAGCGCCTGATTTGCGCGTGCGAGGTAACGCATGGACGCCGCCCTTTCGTCAGCCCAGCAGGCTGTGGGAAGTTTAAGATGTCGCTCAAGGGTATCGATGCATTTTCCCCATTCGCCCCGATACATATATTCCCTGCCCAGATAGTGCATGTTGCGGTCGTTTTCGGGGTCCTCCGCAACCGCCTGTTCGAGCAGCGGAAGATACTGCGCGCGTGATTTTTGCCCGTCAGGGAAATGATCGAGCTGTACCCCTTCCGCCTCACCTGTCCGGCAGTCAGCGTCGCATTTGAGCACCTCATGGACAGGGTTGACCCAACGAAATCCCTTGCGCGCGTGGGCTTTTTCTATCCAGAACACATACCCCTCGCTCCCGTCAGGGTTGAAGCTCCATGTGTACCGATAGCGCAGCATCCGCACCTTGTCAGACCATGCACGCTCCATTTTTTCACGCCAACCCGATCGAAAGACCTCATCAAGATCGGTGCAAACGCATATATCCGCATCCTCAGGCACCGCTTCAAGCGACCTGTTGCGTGCCACGTCAAAACGCCAGGGCGAGATGATCTGAGTTTCCACCTGTGCACCCAGCCGAGCAAGCAGGTCAACCGTGCCGTCGGTCGAGCCCGTATCCAAAACATACACTCCGTCCGCTTCCTTCATCGACTCATACCAACGCTCTGCAAACCTCTCCTCGTTTTTGCAGATAGCATAGACATATACTTTAAGCCCTGCCATTTGTATCCCTCCCGTTAGTACAGAGCCATCCCCGAAAGGATCGGGGATGGCTTGCATTGTGTGTCATCAGCCAACTGTTACGGTGATCGTCAGAGTCGTGCCGTCGGACAGTGTTGCTGTTCCGCCTGTCACTTCTCCTGCCGCAGTGGTAAGGGTCAGCGCGGTAACAGCTACGCCATCAGTACCTGCAGGACCTGTCGGGCCTGTGGGTCCGGTGGGTCCGGTGGGTCCGGTCGGACCTGTTGCACCTGCTGCTCCGGCGGCGCCTGTTGCACCAACTGGGCCCGTGGGTCCGGTCGGGCCTGTTGCACCTGTTGCTCCGGTTGCGCCTGTTGCACCCGTTGCTCCGGTTGCGCCTGTTGCACCAACGGGGCCTGTGG
>CAZDIN010000013.1:10913-16390 GCA_964505515.1 uncultured Eubacteriales bacterium
TGCACCAACGGGGCCTGTGGGTCCGGTCGGGCCTGTTGCTCCCGCGGGTCCGGCAGCGCCTGTTGCACCCGTTGCTCCGGTTGCGCCTGTTGCACCAACGGGGCCTGTGGGTCCGGTCGGGCCTGTTGCTCCCGCGGGTCCGGCAGCGCCTGTTGCACCCGTTGCTCCGGTTGCGCCTGTTGCACCAACGGGGCCTGTGGGTCCGGTCGGGCCTGTTGCACCTGCTGCTCCGGCAGCACCTGTTGCACCCGTTGCTCCGGTAGCGCCTGTTGCACCAACGGGGCCTGTGGGTCCGGTCGGGCCTGTTGCTCCCGCGGGTCCGGCAGCGCCTGTTGCACCCGTTGCTCCGGTTGCGCCTGTTGCACCAACGGGGCCTGTGGGTCCGGTCGGGCCTGTTGCTCCCGCGGGTCCGGCAATACCCTGCGGACCCGTAGGTCCTGTCGCGCCGTCAGGGCCCGGTATGCCCTGCGGTCCGGTAGGTCCGGTGGGGCCTACAGTGTCGGGGCAAGGATACACCGGATACGGATAAGGGCAAGACGGCCTGCAGGACGAGCATCCTGAACAGTTCGATCCACGTCGCGAAGAATCATAGACCGAAAAATCAGTGTTGTCGCAATAGCTCATAATACCTCTCCTCTCTTAATGCTTGCGGAATAGTCCGCACTACATTTTATGAGGACAAGGCAAAACTTGACAGTATGTTTTTATAATATATTTTGTTCGAATATTCTAAAACTTTCCTTGACTTATCATTACTTAACCATTAAAATGACAGATGTAGTGTAATATACATATATTGCAAAGGAGTTTTTCACATGATCTACCGTTTCAAAATCAACGCAGGCGAGTACTGGTGGGGCGGCACGACTATCAGCAGGTATTGTCCGCTGACAGCCGATTCGGAATATCATCAGGATTTCCGCAACAGCGCCCATAATCAGTCCGCACCCTTCTTTGTTTCTACCGACGGACGCTACATCTGGAGCGATGATCCCTTTAAGGTCGACGTAGAGGGCGGCGAGTTCATAATCGAGGGCGAAGAGGTTGCTATCTATGAGGCCGGCACCTGCCTTCGCGACGCCTACAAGGCGGCTCAGGCTAAGCATTTCCCCTGCGATCAGGTAAAGCTGCCGAAGGAGTTTTTCCGTTCCGCGCAGTACAACACCTGGATGGAATTTACATATTATCTGACTCAGGAGGGTGTGCTTGAATTTGCACACAAGTGGTTGGAAAACGGCTTTGAGCCGGGCATCTTCATTCTTGATGAGGGCTGGCATCAGCATACAGCCTACGGTCAGTGGGAGTTCGACTTTGCACGTTTCCCCGATCCGAAGGCTATGATAAAGGAACTGCACGACATGGGCTACACCGTAATGCTGTGGGTAGTTCCCTATGTCTGCACCAACGGCCCTGCCTATGTCCGCACTGCTTTGCGTCCTCATCTTAATAAGGACCCCGAGGCCGCCGCGAAGACCTTTATGCGTACCAAGGACGGTAATGTTGCCGCAGTAACCTGGTGGAACGGCTACAGTGCTATTCTCGATATGACCAACCCCTGCGACGTCAACTTCCTTGACGACCAGCTGCAGTACCTGATGAACGAGTACGGAGTTGACGGATTTAAGTTCGACGGCGGTACGCCGAGCAACTTCATGAGCCGCTCGGTCATCAACGGTGAGTTTGCCACCGATAAGACCGCACACGAGATCAACGCCGCGTGGAACGATTTCGGTCGCCGTTACCGCTTCCATGAGTACAAGGACACCTATAAGGGCGGCGGAAAGAACGTCATTCAGCGTCTGCACGACCGTAAGCCCGTATGGGAGGGTCACGGAATCGACGATCTCATCCCCTGCGCCCTTACCGCAGGTATGATCGGCCATCCCTTCATCTGTCCCGATATGGTCGGCGGCGGTGAATGGAGCTACAAGTTCCTGCCCGGCTTTGAGCTGGACGAAGAAGTGTTCGTCAGAAGTGCGCAGTGCTCTGCCCTCTTCCCGATGATGCAGTTCTCATGGGCACCTTGGCAGGCCGTGTCAAAGGAAAACATGGGCTACTGCCTTGAAGCCGCTAAGCTTCACAAGCGCATGTCCGACGAGATCATCCGCCTTGTTGAAGAGGCAGAGATGACAGGCGAGCCTATCCTGCGTTCGCTCGAGTACAACGATCCCCACAAGGGCTACGCCGACATCGTCGACCAGTTTATGCTCGGTGAGGACATCCTCGTTGCTCCCGTTGTCACCAAGGGCACCTTTGAGCGCGAGGTGGCATTTCCCGCAGGCGAGTGGGTCGACGAGGACGGAAACGTATACGAAGGTAACACCCGCGTGACCCTGCCTTCTCCGATCGATAAGCTGCTCTGGTTCCGCAGGAAATAAAGTTCGGCTGCGCCGTTATTCAGCGCAATCAGGAAATACAGCCTCAGGTTAACTTTTCCTCTTTTTAAGGAGTTCCTGCAGGTTTCCTGTATCGGAACAGGGCCGAAAATGTTAAATACTATCCTTACAGTCAGGAGTAGAACAACTATGCTGGAATATAGATACGACACCCAACTGCTTATTGAAGGCGAGGGACTTGACGAAGATGCCATCCACGACTATTTCGTGGAGCATTTCAAAGGCGATTGCCTCATCGCAGTCGGTGACGACACACTTATCAAGATCCATTACCACACTAATGAGCCTTGGCAGGTCTTAGAGTACTGCCGTTCCCTCGGCGAGATATTTGATATCGTCGTTGAGGATATGGAGCGTCAGTCACGCGGATTAAAAGGATAAAACGCAACCCCCCTATGTGATGACTCACATAGGGGGTTAATTATGTTTTGATATGCTTGGCCTTGATTTCTTTACCAAACTCTTTGGTGCACTTTATCCCATCATCAATTCCGAGATTATGTCCAACACTTTCTGATGGCAGCCTCCGCAGCCGGTCGAGCATTTCGTGACCTTCTGCACTGTCTCAAACTCTTTTTCCACATTTTCGAACTTGTCATGCTCATGCAGCGCCCTTTCAATGTCGTTGTACCTGACCTGCATGCAGTTGCATACGATGTAGTTTTCCACAAAATTACCTCCGTTTTCGCAAAAGGCAGAGGGTAGCATCCTCTCCCTCCGCCTTGTTGTGCTCAACACCTCCCTCATAAGAGGAAGGCGGTTATAATTAACCGAAATATCTCTTGAGGAGTCCCTCAAATGCTTTACCGTGGCGTGCCTCGTCGCGCGCCATCTCATGAACGGTGTCGTGGATAGCGTCAAGGCCGAGCTCCTTCGCAAGCTTTGCAAGCTCAAACTTACCTGCGGTAGCGCCGTTCTCGGCATCAACGCGAAGCTGCAGATTCTTCTTAGTGGAATCGGTTACCACCTCGCCGAGAAGCTCGGCAAACTTTGCTGCATGCTCAGCTTCTTCATAGGCGGCCTTTTCCCAATAAAGTCCGATCTCAGGATAACCCTCGCGATGAGCAACGCGAGCCATTGCGAGATACATTCCGACCTCGCTGCACTCACCCTCGAAGTTGCATCTGAGGCCCTCGATGATGCGCTCATCCACACCCTTGGCAACGCCAAGCACATGTTCGGCGGCCCAGGTCTTCTCGGTCTCGGTCATTACGTTGAACTTTTCGCCCGGCACCTTGCACTGAGGGCAGAACTCGGGAGGGGTGTCACCCTCATGAACATAACCGCAAACAGGACATACAAATTTCATTTTACAAAACCTCCAAAATAATTTTTATAAATTTATTGTTTACAACCGGCACATTTGCCGTAAAACACAACCTGACAGCTATCGACCTGATACTCGGTATCGGTGGGATCAAACCTCACAGGTAGGTCGATATCAAACACACCGCCGCATTCGGTGCAGTAGAGGTGACTGTGCTCGTGAGCAAAGCCGTCATACCGCATCCCGCCGCTTTTGGTGGTGATCGCGAGAGCCTTTCCCTGTCCGACCAGATCGGAAAGATTACGGTAGACGGTCGCAAGGCTGATGTTGGGAATCTCCTCGCGCACCATATCGTAAACCTCAGTCGCACACGGGTGGGTCCTCACAGAGCAGAGGGCAGCATGAACTGCATCCCGTTGTTTAGAATGTTTTTTCATTTTTATCGCCCTCCAAATCGATAATGATTATCGTTATCATTATAATACACTACCTTTTTCTATTTGTCAAGGGGTTTTTATTGAAAATTTTATTTTTTATGTTATAATGTTTTCACGCGAGGTGATAGTATGGCAAAGGTTAAAAAAGGCCGCATTCATCTGCTTGATGAGATACGCGGCTTTGCAATTGTTTGCATGGTGTTTTTTCATGCGTTTTACACTATGACTTTTATGTTCGGCATGGAATTAGGACGAACGTTATACAGCTTCTTTTTTCCGATAAGCATCTGGTTTGCCGGACTGTTCATTCTGATCTCGGGTATCAGCTGCCGACTGTCGCATTCAAACGCGATTCGCGGCGCAAAGCTTTTCGGCATCGCAGTCGGGTTGTCGCTCGTCACATGGGTGCTTGACTACAAGTTCGGCATGTCGAACACTATGATCTGGTTCGGCATCCTGCATCTTCTGTCGGTCTGCATGCTGCTCTACGCCCTGCTGCACCGTCCTCTTGAAAAGGTGCATCCGCTGATCGCAGTTCCTCTGCTGGCGTTACTCTTCGCCGTCACCTTCCACATGCCCGACGGATATCTGCAATTCGTAAACCACACCGTTGTGCTACCCGACTGGTTGACGAGCTGCAAATTCTTATTCCCGTTGGGTATCGTTCATCCCGAATTTGCGTCCGCCGACTACTACCCCGTATTCCCGTGGGTCTTCCTTTTCTTCATTGGAGCTTCGATCGGCAGATGGTTCAAGGGCGGAAACCTGCCCGAATTTTTCTACAACGAGCATTTTCGTCCCCTCGCCTACTGCGGCAGGCACACACTTGTTATATACCTTGCGCATCAGCCGATAATCTACGGTGTGCTGTGGGTCGCAAGCCTTTTGATAGAAAAGCTGTCATAACCTTAATATGCAAAAGTTACACTGTCTTAAAACTTAAAGGCGTGATTGTTTCTTGCACGCAGTCAGGAGGTGTCACTTATGGACTATATAGAACTTTTGATAATAATAGGCTTGATGGTTTTGATAACTGTAGCTTATTTTCTCTTAAGAAAATTCATTGCTTGGGCTATAGATGATGACAATAATTTTCACAAAAAGCGTGGCGGCGGATCAAGTAAAGATTCTATAAAAATAAGAAAAGATATAGCTTTATTTAGATTAACCGAAGGCTACGCCTGGATTATGTTGTTTCTGATTGTAATTACAGTTTTAGCAATTATAAATTCAAAGTAAGTTGCTGTGCAGTATTAAAAGCAACCAAAAACATGATAACCAATCTCGCTAACCGTTTTTATGCGAAAAAAACAACCGACCGTAACGGGTGTTATCCTTAACGGAGAATTTGAAAATTCTTTCAATTTTTGTTAAGAA
>CAZDIN010000014.1:0-16254 GCA_964505515.1 uncultured Eubacteriales bacterium
CTCTACCGTTGCCTACGGACGCGGCGAGGCGGTCATCACTGCCACAGGCATGGACACCGAAATGGGCAAGATCGCAGACGCGCTTGCTCAGGCTGAAGAGGGCCAGACGCCCCTGCAGATCAAACTCAGCCAGCTGTCGCGCGTCCTGACCTGGATGGTGCTTGGCATCTGCGTTGTTATTTTCGGCATACAGGTACTGCGCACGGGCAGCTTCGGTCTTGAAACCATGCTCGATTCCTTTATGGTCGCGGTATCGCTGGCTGTTGCCGCTATCCCTGAGGGACTGGCGGCGGTGGTTACGGTGGTGCTTTCCATCGGCGTTACAAATATGTCAAAGCGCAACGCTATCATTCGCCGACTGACAGCCGTCGAGACCTTAGGCTGCGCGCAGATAATTTGTTCGGACAAAACGGGTACCCTGACCCAGAACAAAATGACCGTCGTCGACTTCTTCGGCGAGGACGAAAAGCGCATCGCGACAGGTATGGCGCTCTGCAGTGATGCGGAGCTTGCCGAGGACAACAGCGTTACCGGTGAGCCGACAGAGGCGGCGCTGGTCGCATGGGCAAACACCGTCGGTCTGCCCAAGGGCGAGTTAAAGGCAAAGCTGCCCCGTGTCGCAGAAGCTCCCTTTGACTCCATGCGCAAATGCATGAGCACCGTCCACGCCGACGGCGCAGGCTTCATTCAGTACACCAAGGGCGCGCCCGACGTAGTTCTTGACAGATGCACCCATTATATCGAAAACGGCAAGGCAGTCCCGATGACCGATGACTACCGCGCCGAGATACTTGCCGCAAACAAGGCCATGGCAGACCGTGCCCTGCGAGTGCTTGCCTGTGCCGAGAGGGTATGGGACACCATGCCCGAATCGGTCGAGCCCGAGGACATTGAGCAGCAGCTTTGCTTTACAGGCCTTACGGGAATGATCGACCCTGTTCGCCCCGAGGTCAAGGACGCCATCGACGAATGTTCGCGCGCAGGCATCCGTGCTATCATGATCACAGGCGACCATATCGATACCGCGACCGCTATCGCGAAGGAGCTTGGCATCCTTGCCGACGGCAGACGCGCCGTTACCGGCTCCCAGCTTGATAAGATGAGCGACGAGGAGTTTGCCGCCGAGTTCGAGAACATCTCGGTCTACGCACGCGTACAGCCTGAGCATAAGACCCGCATCGTCAACGCATGGCGTTCTGCGGGATTTGTAACCGCCATGACGGGCGACGGCGTAAACGACGCCCCCTCCATCAAGTCGGCTGACATCGGCGTTGGCATGGGAATCACAGGCACCGACGTAACCAAAAACGTGGCCGACATGGTGCTCACCGACGACAACTTCGCCACTATCGTCGGCGCAGTTGAAGAGGGCCGCCGGATATACGACAATATCCGCAAGGCTATCCAGTTCCTGCTTGGCTCGAACATGAGCGAGGTCCTAAGCATTTTCGTTGCGACCCTGCTCGGATTTACGATCCTTAAGCCTGTTCATCTGCTTTGGATAAACCTCGTTACCGACTGCTTCCCTGCCCTCGCGCTCGGAATGGAACGCGCAGAGCCTAACGTAATGCGCCGCAAGCCGCGTGATGCAAAGGCCGGCGTTTTTGCAGGCGGAATGGGTGTTGATGTGGCATATCAGGGTCTGCTTGTAGCGGCACTGGTGCTTGCGTCCTACTTCGTCGGACACTTCATGGAAACAGGCGTATGGACCATCACCGACAGTACCCACGGCATGACGATGGCATTTTTGACCATGTCCATGGCGGAGATATTCCACAGCTTTAACATGCGCTCACAGCGCGGCAGCCTCTTCGGCCTGAAGGGTCAGAACAAGCTCCTGCTCGGCGCCGCCGTCGTGACGCTGATAGCCACCACCCTCGTTTGCGAGGTGCCCTTCCTTGCAGATGCGTTTGGATTTACAAGCGTCAGCTTCGCGGAGTACGCCGTCGCAGTCGGACTCGGCGTCTGCGTTATCCCCATTGTCGAATTGGTAAAGCTTCTGCAGCGAAAGCTTTCACGCTCGAAGGATTAAATAGTAAAAAAAGATGCCCGACTTCCTTTTGAGAAGTCGGGCATCTTTTTTTTATATCAGGCACGCTCGGTCGGACTAAGCAATTCGTCAAAGGTCACGCCAAACAACAGGGTCAATTTGTATAACGTTTCGATGGAGGGGAAGCATCGACCTGTTTCATAATAGGTATAGGTGGTGCGGTCTAAGTTCAGTTCATCCGCTACCTCTTGCTGTGTCAGGCCAAGCTTTTTTCTCCGTTCGCGCAGGCGATCTCCAAGCAGTTTTTTCATTTTAACATCTCCGTAAAAACAAAAAGTGCGCAGCCGAAGCCGCGCACGAAAAACGCATCGCTCCGATTGCTGCGACACAACTTCCGACTCCACATAAGAGTGCAAGAAAAGAGCGTGCATTTTTACCATAGTAAAATACACATCTTATGTGGAAAAATACATATTAAGTTGTGTCGCATAACTATTGTATCATGTTTTGTTATAAAATAAAAGAGATTTCGATAAAATTGTTGATTTTATTGTTCAGGCTGATCGAGGGACGATCAAAAGATAAAAGCCCACCGTAATGGAAGCGTCCGATGATCTGCAATAAACGGGAGGCGAAACGCCTCCCCCCCTTCCAAGACGGCAACGGTCGTGTCGGCAGACCGATCATGTTCAAGAAATGCCTTAAACACGGAATCGTACCGTTTATCATCGAAGATAAAATAAAAATGTTCTACTATCGCGGTGTTAAAGAATGGAATCAGGAAAAGGGATACCTCACCGACACCTGCCTTTTTCCGCACAGGACAACCTCAAAAGGTATCCGGACTATTTCAGAATACCGTATCAGCAATAGCCGCGTAGATATTTGATAAAGTATAATCAATCATAATTTATAAAGCCGCCTCATACAATTTATTAGTCCTTTTAGGAGTTGGTTGTATGAGGGAGACGACAGCGGACAGAGCGGTTGTTTTGGGCGAGTACATATTGGAAACGGGTGCAACTGTTCGCGCAGCGGCAAAGGTGTTCAAGATCAGCAAGTCTACGGTGCATAAGGATGTTGCAGAGCGGCTCAAACACATCGAGCCGCAGCTTTACCGCGAGGTAAAAAAGGTGCTGGACGTCAACAAGGCGCAGCGCCACATACGCGGCGGAATGGCAACGAAGATGAAATATATTTCCACCGAAAAGAAGAAGGCAAGACCCTGAGCGGCCGCAATAAAGGCGTTGAACGAAACAACGTTCAACGCCTTTTGCTGTTTGCAACGCGGGCGGCGGAGGGGCGAAAAAGGCGCAACTATTAACAAACTGTAAACTTTTTCGTTATTTTGACAAAAAGTTAAAGTCGGAATTGCTGTATTTGTAGAATTATTTGAGCCCGACTTGACGCGATAAAACTGTTGTGATACACTTTGAATAGTGAAGACCATGCAGTATTTGTGCGTGGAACAATACACAAATTTTTAATAGGAGGAAAAAACATGAAAAAGATTTTTTCTGTAGTTCTGATCGTGGTCATGTGTGCTGCTCTTACATTGGCGACCGGTTGTTCTAATACAGCTGACACAGACGACAAGAGCACCAGCTCGGTCACGGTAGAGAACATCTACGGAAGCTCTGATCTGACCGAGGAGCAGATTGCGGCTTTCCAGAATTCCGGTGAGATCAAGCTCTACACCACCGATACCGATCTCGCAAAGGGTACTTATGGCGAGGAAGCACAGGAGTACCATGATTGGTTGAAGAAGTACTACGGCCTGACCATTAAGTACAAGTATCAGGCATACGGCGACGACCTGACCAAGTTCATGGTCGACTACGCCAACGGTGACGCACCCGATATGTTCACCCTGAACTATCGCCGCTGGCCCAAGGCCGGTAACCGCCAGATCGTCTACTCGGTAGATGAAATGGTAGAGATGGGAATCGTTGGTCTTGACCATCCTCAGATGGAAGCCTACAAGGATCTGCAGCAGCCTTACTACATTGACGGCGTCTGCTATTCTCCGATAGCTACTTATTGCAACCCCGTAATGGTCGGCGTAAACCTTGACCTGTTTGAATCCCTGTCGGTCAAGAGCCCTGTTGAGTACTACAAAGAGGGTAACTGGAATATGGACACCTTCATTCAGTGCTGCAAGGAGATCACCCGCACTAAGCAGGACGGAACGAAGGTTTGGGGAGCTGCCGGCTGGAACTATAGCTGGTACCTGATCGCCAACGACGCTCGTCTTGTTCAGTGGGATGACAACAACAAGCTCACATTGACCATGACCGATTCTGTAACCGTTGATACACTTACCACTTGGCGTAACCTGTACCTTAACGGATATTCTCCTTCTGCTCAGGAAAGTGCCGATCAAAGTCCTTTCGAGACCGGTAATATGGGCATGAAGCTTTACACTGCCAACAACCTTGCTAATGAAGTATTCTGCGACGTTACGTTCAATTGGGATATAGTTCCGATGCCCTACGGTTCTAATAACACCTCCGGTCTGGTTCCCGGTGAGGTCTCCGGCGCCGGTATCGTAAGTAGCTCTAAGAACGTTCAGGGCGTTATCAACTACCTGATTGCTGAAAGAATCTGGAACGACGCTCAGAGAGGCGTTGAAAACAGCCTGTATTATCCTGAAACCTATGTTGGTATCTACAGTGAAGAGCAGGTTGCATTGATCCAGTCTTATTGCGATAAGGTCGATCAGGATCTGTACATGGGCGTTGGTAAGCTTAACAGCATGCAGTGGCAGTTCTGGGATGACCTTAAGGGCGGCACCATGACTGTTAAGGAATGCATCGACACCTATGAGCCTGTATGGCAAGCACAGGTCGACGAAGAGAACGCGCAGGCCGTCCGCGACTAATTACCTGAAGCTAAGACTTAATTGAAAAGAGCCTCTGTTGCAAATGCAACAGAGGCTCTTTGTGTAGTCCGGAACATCAGATACCAAACAGGCTTGGCATGGCGTATAACAGGACGGTCATTATCAGCCCTGCTGCCGCGACGCCTGCAGCAATGGTGGGCAGTGAGTGCTTGATGCGGATGTCGAAGAAGTTGGCGACCAGCGCGCCCGTCCAGGCGCCTGTGCCGGGCAGGGGGATCGCTACCAATACAAACAGCCCGAACCACGCATACTTGGTAATGGTGTCCTTGTGCTTGGCGGCCTTGCGGTCGAGCCAGTCGACTATCTTTGCAAGAAACGGTATGCGGCGCATCCACGCAAAAACGTGCTTGAGGAATATCAGCAGAAAGGGGATGGGCAGCATGTTACCTACATAGCTTATAAGCCACGCAAGCAGCAGATTCATGTCGTAAAGGCGAGCGGCGATCATTCCTCCGCGGATCTCTGATATGGGTAGTATGGAAAGGATGAATACGACCGCTTCATGAGAAAAGATGCCGTCCAAAAATGCTTTTATAGCTTCAGTCATGCTATCTACTCCTGTTCGTCGTTGTTGTTGACTTCATCGGTGATGACGTCGCCGCCCTCTGCGTTGGGCGTGTCGTCCTCGACAGGCTCGCTTATGTCAAAGCTTGCGTCGGAAACGCGGCGCGCCATGACGACGACCGTCTTGCCGTTATCATTACCGATGAGGGTGAGAAAGTTGGTGCTCAGCCCGACGTTGTCAAAGTCGGACTCGGTGAACCCGAAGTCGACCTCGGAGAGCGAAAGAGCCGTCTTTACGGCGGCAACACGTTGCTCAGAGGTCAGGTCGGCAAAGTTGGATACATAGTCAGCCCCTTCGATGCTTTCAGGCTGCATCGCGCTGAAAATCTCCCATTCGTCCTCGCCGTAGAGGATGGAATCGGTGGTGAGGCTGTACTTCTTTGACGCGTTAGATCGGTCGAGAAGCTTGCTCAAAGACGCAAACAGTTTGCCGCCGTTGACGACGAGGTTGGGATTGGCGTTGTTCTCGTCATAAGGATAGGCGGTATAAGGGGTGCCGTAAAGGGCAAACTTACCGTCATAGCGGTGCAGGGTATAGTAGTCCTCGCCTTTTTGAGCGGCGGTCACGATGGGCAGGACGTCCTCGGAGAAGGGCAGAGTAACGGTGCCGATAACATCCTCGTTTTGCAGATACAGCGCGCCGAAGCGGGTCAGGTAGAGATTGTTGAACTCGTCGGGCAGCTGATCGGCCTTGCCTGTGTCGCCGTAAGCTTCCGTCAGCTCGGCATAGTATTCCTCGCCGATGCCGTCGCGCAGCATGAAGTACCAGCCTGCGCCGCCTGCGATCAGCAGGGCAAGCAGTACACAGATGACGACTATCCACCCGCGTTTTTTTCGCTTAGGCTTATCGAACATGAAATCCACGTCGGCATTTTCAACCTCTGCAAAAACATCATATTCACCCTCAGCCCCGTTAATGCTTTCTGACGGGGCTTCTTCAGTTGTGTTTTCAGGTTCCGCCGTGATCTCTTCGACCTGCGGTGGCTCGACCGTCTGCTCTTTCTCCTCTTCAGGCTCCTGCGTCACGACAAAAGCCTCGTCGGAGGGGGCAAGCGCCTGCAGATAGGGGGCGATATAGGTGTCGAACAGCCTGTCGACCGTAGCTTCGTCACTGTCAGCGGCGATAATGCACTGATCGCCGCTTTCGAGGATCATGCCGTGAATACCGCGCCCGAGTATCAAGGGCAGCGCGCCCTTGGGCAGAGAGATGTCGTTGTCGTTGTTGATACCAAACTGCGACCAGTCGACCTTTTCAAGAGGCAGACCAAGACCGCGTGAGAGGGCGCCTATGAGGTCGGTAACAGACCCGATCACAAGAATTATCTTGCTTTGACTGACCGCCTTAGCAAGCTGGGTCAAAAACCCGCGTCTGTCCTCTCCGCTTCGCACGGTGACATCAGCAAGGGTGCCAAGCTTTTCTTCAAGAGCCGCGTTGCCGTCGACGGCGAAATATATCAGTTCAACCAGCATGAGATGACCTCCGTTGTTGTGTTTTGAAGTTAATATTTATTCGGCAGGTGCAGGTTAGGTCGAGGTCGTCGTGTCAGAGTTTTCCTCAGGTGCGGTCGAGGACGTAGCCTCCGAGCTTTCCTCAGGCGCAGTCGAGGACGTAGCCTCCGAACTTTCCTCAGGCGCGGTCGAGGACGCAGCCTCCGAGCTTTCCTCAGGCGCGGTCGAGGACGCAGCCTCCGAGCTTGACTCAGGCGCCGTGGAGGAAGCGGGTAGATCCGAGCCTTCCGACGAGGACGCGTCACTCGAAGTTTCGTCGCTTGAGGTCAGGTCGCTCGATGTAGCTTCGGAATCCAAAACATCGGAGGAGTCGGGGTCGCTTGAAACAGGCGCGTCTACCTCAAGGCTGGGCTCATCAATATAAGGCTGATCGATCCAGGTCAGCAGACCGTCGGAATAGGTCGGCTTCGAGCCGCCCTTTTTCTCGTACCAGATGGCAGGATAGATGGTGTCGGTGTTAGGCTTGATCTCCGAGATGTTGACAGTGTCGCTCTCGCCGTCGCGGATCTTACGCGCTACGACTACGCAACGAAGCTCGGTGCCGTTTATCTCATAGGTGCAGGTGGAAAGGGTGAGTATCTCATCGCCCGCTTCAACGTCAACGGGAGAATCGTAG
The DNA here is from genome assembly GCA_964505515.1 of uncultured Eubacteriales bacterium. GTDB lineage: Bacteria > Bacillota > Clostridia > Oscillospirales > Acutalibacteraceae > RGIG2206. The sequence goes on from CAZDIN010000014.1 coordinate 7,582, forward strand.
AGAGAGCGGCGGCGTATCTGCTCGATCCATCTCTCAAACGACTCGTCGCTTTCAAAATCAGTGGCGGTGTAGTCGAAATAGTATCCGTTGTCGTCCTTGCTCTCGATGTTGGTTATCATGCAGGCAAAAACTTTGTACTTGCCGCCTGTGCCGTAGACCGTGTCAAAGGTTATGACAGGGTTTTCCTGATAAAAGCTCATCTTTTTATAATTGTGAAGATTGGCGAACATCGAGCCGTCCTTCATGTGATGGCCGTAGAGGGTTATGTTGGTGCTGTTTCCTTCACTTGAAATGACGTGACGGTAGTCGGCGAATATTGAGCCGTAAACGCTGTAGGTCTTGCCGGCGTTTCGGTTTACATAATACTGGTTATCGGCTGCCTGATAAACGGGGTTGTCGATCTTAGTGTTGGGTACGGTGATCCAACCGACGCAGTCGGAATTCTGCGCCACAAGCTCGTCAAAGCGGCGGAGGGTTCCGTCCTCGTTGACGGTGTCGTCGGTGGCATGATACATCTCGCGAGCCTCTTCGAGAACGAGATCGTTTGCCAGCTTCTCGCTGAAATAGTCATAGATGTAGGTGCCCGAAATGATAATACCTATCAATGCCGCAAGGAAAACCATCTTGCGTGCGATCTCCGGACCCTTGTCCCCTTCCCAAGGGAAGAAAAAGCGTGCGATCCTGATGAATATCGACGGCTTTTTCACTTTTTGAGGCGCCTCGGCGTCTTCGGGCTCCTCTTCGCCGTCATCTACCTGCGGCTCGTTGGATAGATCCTCCGCCTGAGCGGCAAGATCATCCGCGTCCCATTCGTCCGCAGGGCACTCCTTCGGTTGCTCGTCAGTTTCTTCGATGGCTGTGGGAGCCTCGTCCTCTACCAAGCCCTGCAGGGCGGCGTCGTAGGAGTGCTCCTTCTCGTCCTCGTCATAAAACTCAGCCACGTTCGGCGTGAATTCAGAGCCGTTGAGAGCAACGACCTCAGGCTCAAAATATTCTTCGGCAGAGGGCTTCTCCTCCTCAAACATGACCGAAAATCCACCTACGCGACCCAAAAATGCGCGCACAGGATGGTTCATCATGGCGTGCAGGGTGGTGGGATCGTCGGGCAGCATGATAATGCTCTGGTTTACGGCAGACACGGCGCATCCCGGCAGAAGACTCTCGGGTACGCTGAACACTTTCGCGGAATCGGGGACTATAGCGGCATTGAGGTAGTTCTCAGGCAACGCTCCTTCTTCAAAGGCATCGGCAATTCGCTCGGCTGCGGCGTTATCGTGGGTGGAAGCCATGCCGATAGCGGAGCAAACGGTGGCAACGGCGCGGTCGTCAGCCTCCCAGCCGATACCGCCGCAAACGATGATAACATCACTGCGCAGAACTGCGGTTTTAAGTGCGCGCTTAAGCTCGATCGGCTCGGTGCCGACAACGCAGTTGTATCGCGTGTCGATACCGCAGACGGCAAGGCCGTCCTTGATTATAGCAAGGTTTGATTTGATTTGGCTTTCGGCCGATTGCTTGCGAATGGAAATAATCTCAGCGTTCATCAATTATACCTCCGATGCAAAACTGTAATCTATCAATTCGTATACCGTACCCTCAACGGCGGCGTTGATGAGCGCCTCTTCGTCGAGTGCGCTCTGAGCCTCAAGCACCGCCTCTTCGGTAGGCCTTGTGCGCGGATGACGCGGGGTAAACACGGTACAGCAGTCCTCATAGGGCAGAATGGAGATGTCAAAGGTGTCTATCTTACGGGAGATGCGGACTATCTCCTCCTTGTCCATTCCGATCAGGGGACGCAGAACGAGCTTGTCAGCGGCGTTGTCGGTGACCTGCAGGGCGGCGAGGGTCTGGCTTGCGACCTGACCGACGCTTTCGCCTGTGATAAGGGCGCCGCAACGGTTGGCGTCAGCCAGCCGAGAGGATATCTTCATCATAAAGCGCCGCATTATCAGGGTAAAATATTCTTCGGGGCAGTTTTCCTGTATCTGCACCTGCGTTTCGGTGAAGGGCACCTTTGCGAGCATTATGGGGCCGCTGTATTTTGTGACCTGACGGAGCAGGTCCTTGACCTTTTTCTCAGCCAGCGGGCCTGTATAGGGCGGACTTGCGAAATGGATAGCGAAGAGCTCGATGCCGCGTTTTGCCATCATCCAAGCGGCGACGGGGCTATCGATACCGCCTGAAATGAGGATAGCGGCGCGGCCACCCGTTCCGACAGGCATACCGCCTGCTCCCGAAAGCTGACCTGCTCGGACGTATGCACCGAAATCGCGTATCTCAACGACGACGGTGACGTCGGGATCTTTAACGTCGACCGACAGATGCGGACAGGCGGAGAGGATAGCACCGCCCATTTCTCGACTTATCTCGGGCGAGGTGAGGGGAAAGCGCTTGTCGGCGCGCTTGCTCTCGACCTTGAAGGTCTTGGCGTCGGCGAGCTTGTCCTTAAGCCAATCGACGCCTCGGGTGAGAATGTCGTCCATCGACTTCTCGCAGACTGCGGCACGGGAAAACGCGGCGATACCGAAGGTGCGCGAGATGCGGTCGAGCGCCTCGTCGTAATCGAAGCCCTCCTCGAGCGGTTCAATAAATATGGTTGACTGCGCCTTTTTTATATCGGTCTTTCCGAGGGGCGCAAGACGTTTTCTGATTGAGCGGATAAGTGAATCCTCAAAGGTCGAGCGATTCAGCCCCTTAAGAGCGAGCTCGCCGTTTTTGACCAAAATAATTTCTTTCATAGGGCTACTTCCTTCTTTTGATCGATCGCACACCCTGCTCAACGGCGTCAACAAGAGCGTCGACGTCGTCCTTGGTGGTGTAACGGGAAAAACTTGCGCGAATGGCGCTGTCGGCTACCGAACGGGAGATGCCCTGTGCGGCAAGAACGTGGCTTACGCCGCCCTTTGCACAGGCGCTTCCGCTTGAAACGTAGACCTCATGCGCTTCGAGATGGTGCATCATGATCTCCGAGCGGATACCCTCCGCCGAAAAGTTGAGCACATAGGGCAGGGCATCGTCGGGAGAGTTGATGACCACGCCGTCGATGGCGCGAAGCCTGTCGCGAGCGTCGGACCAGAGTGCGCGCATGCGTTCGGTCTGCTCCTTCACGGGCGGCATGGCGTTAACGGCTGCGGCAAATCCCTCGATAAGCAGGGTAGACTCGGTGCCTGAACGCAAGCCCTTTTCCTGACCTCCGCCGTAGATGAGGGGGAGGATGCGCGCCTTTTGCGAGACGTAAAGCGCGCCGATGCCCTTAGGTGCATGGACCTTGTGGCCGCTTAGGGTGACGAGGTCTGCGCCGAGCGCTTCGGGTCTTACGGACAATTTTCCGAATGCCTGCACGCAGTCACTGTGCACCAACGCGTTGCTTTCCACCGCCTTAAGCGCAGGCTTTACAGCTGAAACGGGTAGGACCGCACCGGTTTCGTTGTTGACATACATCATCGACACAAGGACGGTGTCCTGCCGAACGGCGTCACGCACCGCCTGCTCAGAGATCTGACCGTTTGAATCGGGCTTAAGATAAGTTACCGAGAAGCCCTCTTTTTCAAGCTGTTCGAAGCATTTAAGCACCGACGGATGCTCAATGGCGGTCGTAACGAGGTGGTTACCTTCACGCCTTTTTGCGCGCGCGGCACCGAAAACGGCGGTATTGTTTGCTTCACTTCCGCAGGAGGTAAAGTACAGCTCCTTGGGCTGACAGCCCACAGCACGCGCCAGTGCGGCACGCGCGTTGTCGAGCTTTACCAACGCCTGAGCGCCGAGCAGATGCATAGACGACGGATTGCCGAAGCAGTCCTCCATGTAAGCGGATATTGCGCGCTTGGCCTCGTCGCAAAGAGGTGTTGTCGCGCTGTTGTCAAGATAATGCATAGCCATCTTTCCGCCTCCGGTCAACAAACAATTATACATTATAAATTATACTACAGCCTGTCCGAAATCACAACAAGAAAAATGTCATTCAAACGGCTTTTTTATAATTGCAGGTTTCTTTTTTGAAAAAGTGTGGTATATTGGTATATAGAGAAGGCAGGGAGGCGAGGCCATGAAGAAACGAATAGGACGGATAGTGTCGGTTTTGGGAGTGGTAGCCCTGCTCGCTGCGTCGTGGTGGTACGGCAGCAGGGTGTCCGAGCGGTACAAGGAGACCATCCTTCTTGCCTACAGTGAGGCGCGGGATGACGTCAATGCTCTTATAGAAAGGGCGAAGAGCTTTCTGGAAGAGGAGTTTGACCTTCGGGTTGCGGCAGAAAAATAAAAAAGTGCGTTTGACGGTGGGTCGAACGCGCTTTTTGCGTGATAGAGGCAGTTTTGCCTGTGTCAACTGTATACCGACGGAATAAAATGATACCGAAAGCAATATTTGCCGCCTCATAGGCGACGGAAAGCGGTGTACACATGACAGATTTTTCCTTCCCGACATATTTTGCAGGCGTGCTGTCACCCGACGGCTATTGCTCGCATTTGAATGAGATCTACGACCCCGATGACTCATGGCGCGCCTATTTGATAAAGGGCGGCGCAGGTATGGGCAAATCCACGATGATGAAGGCGGCGGCATCGGCACTTTCCGAAAAGGGACAGCGAGCCGTCCTCATCACCTGCCCGAGCGACCCCGATTCACTCGACGGAGTCATCTTTCCCGACATAAAGGCCTGCATCATGGACGCGACGGCGCCTCATATCGTAAACCCCGTCTACCCCGAACTGAGCGAAGTGATAGTCAACGTCGCCGACCACTGCAACCGCGATGAGCTTGCCGACTCTGCGCCGCAGCTGATAGACCTGAATAAAAAAATGCAGTCCTGTTATCAGCGCGCGTCGCGCTACATCTCCGCCATCTCGTCGCTGAGAAACGATACCTACCGCATTGCTTATGATTGCAGTGACACAAAGCGCGCGTCCGATTTTGCAGTACAGCTTGCAACCAGACTTATGCCGCGCAAAAACTGCAAGGGAAGCGAAAAGGTGCTGTTTTTGAGCGCCGTTACGCCGAAGGGCTATCTGTATCACGCCGACACGGTAGGCAAGGTGTGCGACCGCATTATCGCTATCGAGGACGAATACGGCGCGGTATCGCGAGTGATAATGTCCTCACTTCGCATGGTCGCCGTCGGGCTGGGCTACGACGTCATAGCCTGCGGCTGCCCCTTTGCCCCGGAGGAAAAGACCGACCACCTGCTCATTCCTGAGCTGAAATTGGGCTTTGTGACCCAGAACAGACGCCTCAAGACCCCTGTTACCGACCGCATCATCCACGCAAGGCGGTTTGAGGACGTGGCGGCTCTGCATCAAAAGCGTCAGCGCCTGTCCTTTAACCGACGGGCAGTAAACGAGCTTATCGAAGGCACGGTACAAACTCTGCAGCAGGCAAAATCCCTTCACGACGAGCTTGAAAGGCTTTACGTCGGCTGTATGGACTTTGACGCCGTCAACCTGCGCAAAGAAGCTGTTATAAAAGAGCTGCTCAAGCGCGCCGATGTAAAATAGCATTACCCAAAACCGCTCGCTGAGCGGTTTTTTGATGCAAAAAAACAATGGTTGATATTCTTTGCTTTTTAAGGTAAAATGGAATAAAGCAAAGAGAGGTGATGCCGAGTGGCAGAAAAAGAACTTCATTGTGCTTTTTGCAAAGCAATTCTGTTTGATGATGACGACGTCGTTTTTTGTCCTGAATGCGGTGCGCCGCATCATCGGGAGTGTTATCAGTCGTTAGGCCATTGTGCGCGCGTTGAGTATCACGGACGCGAGGAGCAGGCTGAGGAGGTAAAGGAGCGCAGCGAGCTTGACCGCGAGGGTCAGGTCTGCCGCAACTGCGGTAAAATGAGCAGCAGCGATACCCTGTTCTGCCCCTACTGCAACGCAAGGTTCATTGAGCCTGAGCAGAACGCTAAACCGACGGCGCAGGCTGACCCGTTTGACCCGTACAACGGCGTCGAGCCTGAGGATGAGATCAACGGTGTGTCGGCAACCGAGGTCGCGACCTATGTGCGTATCAACACCCGAAGATACCTGCCCTGCTTCAAGAAGATGGCGAAAACAGGCAGCAGGGTCAACTGGAATTGGAGCGCGTTTTTGTTCGGACCGAGCTGGCTTTTCTTCAGAAAATGTCATTTTTACGGTATCGGCGCAATGCTGTTTACGGTCGTGTCATATTTCATGATGTGCCCCCTTATGAGTGCCTACAGCAAGGCGATATACGGCGTGTTCGGGCAGATGACGGCGGAGGAAATAAACAAGATAGCTGACCTTGAGCCATATATGGAAACCGTGTTTGTCGATTTCACGAAAATGGCAGATCAGTTGTCGGTGCTTTTGTTTTATCTGGGCATACTGTTCATGATAGCTATACATGTAGTCATCGGTCTGATGGGCGACCGCATCTATCTCAACCGCTGTGTCGAAAAGGTACGCGCCATACGAGAAAACGAAGAGATCGACAACAAGCTGCAGGCTATGCTCGTCATGGGCGGAGTTAATCCCTTCGTTGCGGCGCTGTCCTATTACGGCTCGTCGATGATATTCCAGATGCTGTTAAGCTTCTTTGTAGGTTAGGGAGGTTAAAGATATGAAGATTCGCAAGGCTGTAATTCCCGCCGCAGGACTTGGCACCCGTGTGCTTCCTGCAACAAAGGTGATGCCCAAGGAAATGCTCCCCATCGTTGACAAGCCTGCCATTCAATATATCGTTGAAGAGGCGGTTGCCGCAGGAATCACCGATATTCTCATCGTTCTCGGACGCGGAAAAGGGCTTATCGAGGACCATTTCGACAATGCCTATGAATTGGAGGACACCCTGCGCCGCAAGGGTCGCGACCAAGCCGCCGACGAGGTAGCGCAGATAGCGTCCCTGGCAAACGTTTACTTTGTGCGTCAGCATGCCCCTAAGGGCTTGGGACACGCCATAATGGCGGCGCGTGGCTTTGTCGGTAACGAGCCGTTTGCTGTGCTTTACGGCGACGACGTTATCCTCTCCGAGCGTTCGGTGACAGCCCAACTGTGTGAAAGGTACGAAAAGTACGGCAAGGGCACCGTCGGTGTAAAGGAGGTCCCGCGCAGCGAGGTTCATAAATACTGCTCGCTCAAGGTGGACGAGCTTGAGGACAAGGTCTTTTCGGTGTCCGACATGATTGAAAAACCGACCGATGAGCAGATAATGAGTTGTTATTCTATTCTGGGCCGATGTGTACTGCCGCCTGAGATATTTGACCTGCTCGACAGGACTGAGCCGGGCATCAACAACGAAATTCAGTTGACCGACGCGATGGCTGAGCTGTCACGCAGCGAGGGCATGATCGCCGTTGACTTTGAGGGTACCCGTTACGACATGGGTAATAAGCTCGGAATAATGCAGGCTCAGATCGAGGTCGCGCTTAAGCACACCGAGATAGGTGAGGATTTCCGCAAATATCTTAAGGAGATAGCAAAGACCCTGTAAACAACAAAATGAAAGGAGCGGCTTGTCATGGTGTGGAAAATAATCGGCATCCTGCTTGCCGCTGTTGTTCTGCTTGTGGCGGCGGTGCTGCTTCTGCCTGTGCGAATACGCTTTAGGGCAGGGCTGGGCAAGCCGACCGTGACGCAGGTCAAGCTGCTTTTCTTTACCTTTGGCTTAGGCGGCTCTGATGACAAAAAGAAGAGAAAAAAAGAGGCAGAGCCGACCGAAAAAAAAGAAAAAAAGGAAAGAAAAGACCTTTCCCATATAGTTGAAACGGTCGAGCAGACGGTGCAGCTTATTCGTCCGGCGCTCGACAGGGTGGTGTGGCTGCTTGGTCGCGTCAGGGTCAAACGACTGCATATCCGCGCCGTTTGCGCAGGCGACGACGCGGCGAATACCGCGATGGAATACGGGCTTGTCTGCGCGGCGCTTTATCCGCTGATCGGCTTTTTGGAAGCGAACATGAGGATCGACCCAAGGGTGCGGCGGCTTGAGATAGGTTGCGATTTTGACGCGACCCAGCCTGAATTTGAGACCGACCTGATTTTTTCGTTGCAGATATTGCAGGCAGTTCGTGCCGTGCTGCATATAATTTTTGAGAAGATAAGGCAAGAAAGGGTGACAGACGGTGAACAATAAAAATGATGCTATGTTTAACCGCGACGAACAGCGCAGCGGTACCTTGATGAAGGTCTTGTCCTTTACCGCCGACAAGACTATGGAGCTTGCCAACGCCAACTCGGTCGTAGGTGAGCGCATAGAGGTCGATGGGATCACCGTTATCCCTGTGTCGAAGGTATCGGTCGGCTTTGCAGGCGGCGGCGCAGACGTGCGTAACGTCGGCAAAAAGCTGAGCCAAAACCCTGCCGGTGCAGGCGCGAAGGTGTCGGTCACGCCCATGACGTTTTTGGTGGTCAAGGACGGCGACGCAAGGCTGATCAGGGTCGAGGCGCAGGATGGCGGCTCGCAAGGTCTTGTGGCGGCTGCTGTTGAGCAATTCAAAAAGCTTGTTAAGAACGACTCAAAGAAATAAATATATAAAAGAGCGTAATTTTGCCTCCCTTGTGTAAAGGGAGGCTTTTTGACGGGCGGCAGAAAGACGGTGCCCTGCGGCATGAGCAAAAAACAAACGCAAGGAAATTCAATCGGTGAAAAACCTTATTGGCCTTACAGATGAGCAAAGGAAGCTTAAACAGTTTAATACTTCATATTAAAAAACACCCTATGGGTCAGGT
>CAZDIN010000015.1:0-15739 GCA_964505515.1 uncultured Eubacteriales bacterium
CTTAATGCTGCTCGGTTCCCCGCCTGACATGGTTCACATCCATCCGTCGCACAGGACCCACACATTCGCACGCCCGAAAACACGAACGCCGTCCTTTTGGAACATATCATACCACACATTTCTCAAATTATCAAGCACGATTTATTTGACTAACGGCGGTACAGATGATATAATATAACCGAAGCATGATCGGGAGGGATCGTTATGATGAAATTGGTGTTCGCTATCGTCAACAGCGAAGACGCTTCGACGGTGTCGGTCGAGCTTACCAAAAGGGGCTACATAGTCACCAAGCTATCCACCAGAGGCGGCTTTCTTAAGGTCGGAAACACCACCTTCATGATAGGCGTTGAGGAGGAAAAGGTCGACGACGTTATCAAGACTATCCGCGACTATTCGAGCAAACGCGAGCAGACCGTGCCGAATTTATCTGCGCTCCCCGGTGAATCCCTGCCTACTGCCGTGCAGGTGACGGTCGGCGGCGCGACGATATTTGTGACCGACGCAGAGCGGTACGAGAAGTTTTGATCTTTCAGGAATTTATTGGCAACGCGGCGGTAAAGCAGAGGCTTGAGGGAATGCTCTCGAGCGGACGCTTGCCCCATGCCATCGTCATTGAAGGACCCTCGGGGTCGGGTCGACGCACCCTCGCGCGAATTTTAGCGCGTTCGGTCGCCTGTACCGGCGCTGAGCGTCCCTGCGGGGAATGTGCCGCCTGCCGTAACGGCAGCGCCAACCCCGACATATTTGAAGCCGCAACCGACAAGCCTACTATTACGGTCGACGTTATTCGAGAGATTCGTAATCAGGCCTACGTCAAGGCGATGCAGTCTGCGATGCGCGTGTTCATCATCCCTGAGGCACAGCGCATGAATCAGCAGGCGCAGAACGCTCTTCTCAAGGTGCTTGAGGAGCCGCCTGCGAGGGTCCTGTTCATCCTGACCTGTGAGTACACCCGTCAGCTGCTTGAAACGGTGGTGTCACGCGTGTCGGTGTTGTCGCTGAGCGCCCCTGAGCGCGCCGAGGCGGAGGACTTTATTGCGTCGCGATATGAAAAATTCGACCGCGATGCCGTCCGTGAGGCGTATGCAGGTACCGTCGGCGCCACCCTCGCCCGACTTGAAGGGCAGGAGGGGTATATCGCCCTTGCTCAGCAGGTAGCGCGTGCTCTTTCGGGCAGTGAGTTTGCTATGCATAAGCTGCTTCGTCCTATCGAGAAGGACCGCGAAGCGCAAAAGGGCATTTGTCAGGCGCTTAAGGGCATCTTTCACGATGCGCTTGCCATTGGAATGGGTGCGCCGCGTGACTACGGCGAAGCGGATATACGCCGAGAACTCAGCGCCCGTTTTACCGCTGAGCAGCTGCTCTCTCTGACCGAGGTGTGCAGCCGCGCCGAAGCCGACCGCGATTTCAACGTCGGCGGCGGTTTGTTTGTGACTATCCTGAGTGCGCGGCTCTTCCGCGCGGTACAATAATTATTTAGAAACTGTGTTTTTCGGAGGAAAGTATGGCAGAAGTAATATCTGTAAAATTTAAGGATTCGGGTAAACCGTATTACTTTGACCCCAAGGGTGAGACCTTTGCTAAGGGTGACGAGGTCATCGTCGACACCGCGAGGGGCATGGTCTTCGGCGAGGTCACACAGACCAACACGCAGGTGCCTGATGAAACGGTCATCCAGCCGTTGCGTGAGGTCATACGCCGTGCGACCGAGGAGGATGTGCGCCGCGACCGCGAAAACAAACGCAAGGAAAGTGAAGCGCTGACTATCTGCGAGCGCAAGGTCGGGGAGCATGGGCTTGATATGAAGCTTGTGGACGTCGAGTATTCCTTCGACGGAAGCAAGATGCTCTTCTATTTCACGTCGGACGGCCGCGTTGATTTCCGCGAGCTTGTGCGCGACCTCGCATCGACCTTCCACACCCGTATCGAGCTGCGTCAGATCGGTGTGCGTGACGAGGCAAAGCTGCTGGGCGGCCTTGGTATTTGCGGTCAGCCGTTTTGCTGTTCGAGATTTTTGAACGACTTTTACCCCGTGTCTATCCGCATGGCGAAGGATCAGGGACTCTCCCTTAATCCTACGAAGATCTCCGGCTGCTGCGGAAGGCTGATGTGTTGTCTTAACTACGAGCAGAACGTCTATGACGAGCTGCTTAAGATAACTCCGCGAGTAGGCGCAACCGTAAGGACACCGCAGGGCGTCGGTCAGGTCATGTCGGTGAGCATCCTTGAGCAGAAGGTCAAGGTGCGCTATGAGGACAGCGATACTCCTGTTATTTTCGATTGCTGCGACGTTCAGTCGATGAGAAAGCAGGACAACCGCGCCGCAAAGCCTGCCGAGGAAAAGGTTGAGGAGGCCGCACCTAAGGCGGAGCAAAAGGCTGAGAAGCCTGAGGCAGAGAAGGGTGAAAAGCCCGCCTCAAAGCCCAACCGTTTCATGCGTCAGCGCCGTCCCCACGGGGCAAAAAAGCCTGCTGCAGCCAAGCAGGAGGGCGGACAAAAGTAAATAAACAAAAAAGGGAGAATCGTTATGAAAAGAAAGCTCGGTAGATCCACTTGTTTTGTGTTGGCGTTTGTGCTGGTTTTATCTGCTGTAGGTTGTGTAAACACCGCTTCCGATAACAACAATTCCGAAGAAGCTTCGGAAAAAACTTCATCTTCGCAGGTCAGCCAAGCAACTCAGACCCTGTCGGGCAATTACGATTTTAACCATAACGGCATCTTAGAATCGGTCAACGTCACTGAGGTTGAAAGCCAAGTATGGACGATATCGGTTATCGAGGACGGCGAGGAGATATGGAGGGATGAAGCCGGAACGTCCCATTCTGAGTGGAATTCGATCTTTGCCGTAAAAAAGGACGGAAAAGATCATCTGCTTCGTTATACTCCGTATATGAGCCTGGGTCTTGCCGATTATAAGTATAAAATTTTCTCCCTTGATAAGAACGGGGAAGAAGCCTCAAACGAAGAGGGCGAGTTGGCGTTCGACATCAATTTCAACAGCGATACACATCGGGGATTCGACCCGAAGGAAATCGCAGACTTTTTGACCGAAATGGATTCAAGGCTTGCCGATAGCGTTATACTGATCTCCACCGAAAAGGGCGAGTTAGTCAGTGATGTCAGCGGAGCGGATTTTAATGCAGATGAGTTTTGGGATGATTCTGAGTATGACTCGCAAAAATCTTTGGAGGAAAACCTCAGGTCGTATAAAGAGCGCGCGTCAAAGGTCGACTAAGGGTCAGAAGAAACGGTTTGCCCCGTAAAATATAAAAATTGGGTCTTGAAATTTTCTGTATTTGTGATAGAATGATGCTGTTAATAGGGTGCAGTCGCACCTTACAGGACCGCCGTCGTGCGCGCGGCGGTACATAGAAAATCATATTCGTCGGTGCGCAACGACAGAGAGGATGTTTTACGATGGCTTACAAGATTACTGACGAGTGCATCAGCTGCGGCGCTTGCGAGGGTACCTGCCCCGTATCCGCTATTGCTGAGGGCGACAGCAAGTACGTTATCGACGCTGATACCTGCATCGAGTGCGGCGCTTGCGCTGACGGCTGCCCGATGGGTGCCATTTCCAAGGACTAATTCCTCGGAGCTATGGGCGGAGCGATGGCTCCGCCCTTTTGTTTTATCATAACGGAGGTGAGAGCGGTGGAAAAATTGCAGCCCTTGGGCGCAGGAGTCAGGATATACGTCAGTGACATGCATCGGTTTGGTACGGATGCGATTTTGCTGGCTGATTTTGCCGCGCCCAAAAGGTCGGACGTTGCCTGTGACCTTGGTACAGGCTGCGGTATCATTCCGTTGCTTTGGTGCCGCTTTGACGCCCCCGAAAGTATAACTGCTATCGATATTCAGCCTGAGGCGGTGGAGCTTGTGACCCGATCGGTAGCGCTCAACGGGTTGGAAAACAGGGTACGCCCTCTGCTTGCCGACCTGCGCGAGAGCATGCCGCAGGAAAATTCGCGCTATTCGCTTGTGACGATGAATCCGCCTTATAAGACGGTCGAGGGCGGCCTGCAAAGTCCCGACGACCCGCGCCGCATCGCGCGACACGAGGTCACCTGCACCGTCTACGACGCCGCAGAGTGCGCCTCGCGGCTGCTCAAAAACGGCGGCAGATTTTGCGTTTGCCACCGACCTGAGCGGTTGAGTGACCTGTTCGATGCCATGCGCAAGAGCGGCGTTGAGCCGAAGCGTCTGCGTCTGGTCTGTCAGCGCGCAGGAAGCAAGCCCGGTCTTATTTTAGTCGAGGGCAAGAAGGGCGCGCGTGCAGGGATGGTCATCGATCCCCCGTTTTACATTGAGGATGAGTCTGGCAACGACAGTCCTCAGATGGCTGAAATTTACAAGGAATACCGTCAAGCAAAGGAGCAGGACAAATGAGCGGAAAATTATATGTCGTCGGCACTCCGATAGGTAATCTCGGCGACCTTTCGCCCCGAGCGGCGCAGACCCTTGCGGACGTGGATTTCATCGCCGCCGAGGACACCAGAGTGACTATAAAGCTGCTCAACAGGTTTGACATCCACACGCCGCTTATAAGCTACCACGATCACAACCGCCTGACCAAAGGCGAATATGTCCTCGACCGCATTTTAGCAGGCGAGGACTGTGCGGTGGTGAGCGATGCAGGCATGCCCGCTATATCCGATCCGGGCGAGGATCTTGTGCGCCTTTGCCGCGAGAGAGGCGTGGAGGTGGTCTCGGTACCCGGTCCGAGCGCGGTGGTTACTGCGCTTGCAATGTCGGGAATGGACTGCGGACGGTTTTGCTTTGAGGGCTTTTTGAGTATGAACAAGCCCTCCCGACGCGAGCATCTGAACAGCCTCAGGGGAGAAAAGCGCACGATGGTGTTCTATGAGGCGCCGCATAAGCTTCAGGCAACCCTTGCTGATTTTCTTGACACCTTCGGCGACCGACAGATCGCGCTGGTCAAGGAGTTGACTAAAATACACGAAAACGTGCACCTTACGACCTTGTCGGCGGCGGTGGAGCATTACGCTGAAGATCAGCCCAAGGGCGAGTATGTTTTGGTGGTCGCGGGAGCGCCTGAGCAGGCGGCTGAGCGGCTTAACGAAGCCGACGCCGTAAAGCTTGCACTCAGCCTGATGAATGATGGCATGCCCGCGTCAAAGGCCGCCAAGCGAGCGGCATCCGAGAGCGGAGTGTCCCGTGCCGAAATATATAAGGCAATTACGCAAAATTAACTATACAAAACGCAAAAAATGTGGTACAATGAACCTGTATGGAATACAGTGGCTCGTTGTGCCGCGTTTTATTTTGGATCGGGAGGTGCTCGTATGTTTAAGCGGTTGCTTTGTCTGGCAGCAGTGATGGGGATATTGTTGTCCTCGCTGACGGGCTGCAGCGATATTACAGGCAGTCCGCGAGAGCTTTTGCGCGCGCCTAAAGCGACGGGCGACATGGGCGATATACAGATGGCCCTTTACAACTACGCAGGAAACGGAATCACCCTGAAATATCCGCGAAGCGGTGAAAACCGCTCTGCCTTTATGCTCAGTGACCTCGACAGCGACGGTGTTGAGGAGGCGGTTGCTTTTTACGCTGTTCCCGACACGGGGGAGGCGGACGCGGTCCATGTCAATATTATCGACCTCATCGACGGAGAGTGGAAGTCCACCGCTGACGTTGTGACGGTCGGAAACGCCATTGACAAGGTTGCTGTTGCCGATATATCGGGAAAGGGCGATATGACCCTGCTTGTCGGCATTGAGCTGTTCAGCTCTATCGGAAATCAGCTCAATCTTTACGACTACGACGGCAACACCCTCACCCAGCAGGTTCAGGAAAACTATACAAGCTTTATGGTCTGCGACCTTATCGGAAACGCAGGTAACCAGTTGCTGCTCTTTTCGCTGAACACAGCCGACCGAACCTCACAGGTCAAGATGTACACCTTTAACGGAGATGCCATCGAGCTGCGCGGAAGCGTCAGCACTGACGGCAATATCAGCGGCTATGCCCAGATCACCGTCGGCAAGCTGTCATCGGGTATGCCGGCAATTTACATTGACGCGAACAAGAGCAGCGTGTCGACCGTTACCGACGTTGTATACTATTCAGATGGAAGATTGGTCTCCCCCTTCTTCGACCAGACTATCGGCGAAACGCAGATAACCCTGCGTAATTCGACTGAGCTTTGCACCGACATCAACGGCGACGGAACCACCGACATCCCCTTTACAGAGATATTCCCCGGCTATGCGTCCCGTTCGGAAAGCGACCGAATGTACATGACCGCGTGGAAAAACTTTGATGGCTCGCATTTCAGCGACCTGCTTCGAGGTGACTTTTTCTATGCGGGCGGTTATCGGCTGGAGTTCCCGAGATCATGGGTAGGTAACGTTACCCTTGTGACCGATAACGACAATCGCATGCGCAGTTACCGCATATGGGACCCCGTCATGCAGACGACGGGCAGCGAGATATTACGAATTCGCGTTTATAACATAGAGGATTTTGAGCGCATAGACACCTCGGGTATAATTGAGCTTGCGCGCAACGAAACGACAGTTTGGGCGGCGCGTATCGTATTGAGCGAGGGTGAATATGCGGTGGATGAAGCAACCGTCCGTAAACTTTTCGGTCGAATTTGACAGGAGGTCCAAAGATGAAACGTATTCTTGTTGTTGAGGATGAGGATAATATCCGCGAGTTTGTGGTCATCAACCTTAACCGCTCGGGTTATGACACCGTGGAAGCAAGCAGCGGTGAGGAAGCCTTAAGGCTCTTCAATGAGCTGGAAGGAGAGTTTCAGATCGCCCTGCTCGACATTGCTCTGCCGGGGATAGACGGCCTGACCGTCTGCAAGGAAATGAGGCGCAGAAGTGATTCGATAGGAATAATTATGTTAACCGCTCGCACACAGGAGATGGATAAGGTGTCGGGACTTATGCTCGGCGCCGACGACTATGTGACAAAGCCCTTCAGCCCCAGCGAACTGGTCGCGAGGGTGGACTCTCTTTACAGGCGTGTCGAGCTGGTCAACAGAAAGAAGGACCCCAAGCGCGCCGAAGAGGAGATAAATCTGGGCGAGTTTGCTTTGAACCTGCGCCGTCACACCCTTACGAAGAACGGAGAAAACATTGAGCTTACGCAGGTTGAGTTCAAGATAATCGAATACTTTTTCACTCATCCCGAGGAGGTGCTCGATCGCACCGATATACTTAATCGGGCATGGGGCGATGAATACTTCGGTGAAGAAAAGATCGTTGACGTCAACATCCGGCGCCTGCGTATGAAGATAGAGGATGACCCCAGCAATCCGAGCCACATCGCAACCGTCTGGGGTCTGGGCTATAAGTGGGTGACCTATCCGGTCGAGCAACAATAGGTTGATCTTATAAATCAGGAAAGGAGATGCTCTGTGTGAATTCGATCAAGCGATATACCAACATCGGCCGCAGGCTGATGTTCAATGCTCTGACACTTATCGGCGTGATACTTGTGGTTTTGAACGTGACGCTGAGCATCGCCGTTAACAACTATTACTACAACGAGGTCAGCGAGATACTTTCGGTATACGCCCAATCCTTCGATACCCTGTCGGTCGTCGAAAAGGACAGCTACGAAACGCAAGCGCGTCAACTTGCTGAGGAATTTAACATGAAAAACGGGGTTGAGATCCAATTCCTCGATACCAACGGCACCGTCATCGTGTCGACCAACGGATTTTTGCCTGAGACCGAGGAAAAATACGGGGATTACGAGAATGCCGTTTCGTCGAGCGGTAAGTCGGCAATGTGGACAGGCAGACTTTCCTCGGGAGAAAGGGTCATGTCCTACTGCACTGTTCTGACCGACTACGGCAAAGGCTCAAACGGCGCTGTCAGATGCGTCACCTCTTTGACCAACATCAACCGACAGATACTCTTTTTTGAAATGATCGCGGTCATCGTCGGCATACTTGTTATGGTCATCGTTTACTTCTTCGGTAAATATTTTGTGCAGTCGATCGTGCGTCCCCTTCACGATGTCAGCAACATGGCGAGGCAGATCGCAGGCGGCGATTTCAAGTCGCGTATCGAGGTGCGTGAGCTCAACGAGATAGGTGAGTTGTGCGACTCCATCAACTATATGGCGAGCGAGCTTGAATCGACCGACAGGCTTAAGAATGAGTTTATCTCCTCTGTGTCGCATGAGCTGCGCACCCCTCTGACCGCTATCAAGGGCTGGGGTGAAACGGTGCGCGATTCGGTATACACCGACCACATGCTCGTCACCAAGGGTATCGATGTCATTTTGCGTGAGTCGGAGAGACTTTCGGGTCTTGTCGAGGACCTGCTTGACTTTTCAAGAATGCAGTCGGGCAGAATGAATTATAAAATGGAAAAACTCGACATCCTTGCCGAACTGGGCGAGGCGGTCTGCATGTATCAGGAGCAGGCTAAAAAGGTGGGCGTACTGCTTGCTTATCAGGAGCCTGATATCATGCCCTGCGTCATCGGTGACTCCAACAGGCTGACTCAGGTGTTTGTAAACATCATCGACAACGCCATTAAATATAACCACGACGGCGGAGTAGTGCAGATCAAGGTCGGCGTCGAGGAAAACAACGTGCAGATAACCATTTCCGACACCGGCGTAGGTATTCCTGCCGCCGATCTGGATAAAGTAAAGGAAAAATTCTATAAGGCCAACCAAACTGTCAGAGGCTCAGGCATAGGTCTTGCGGTGGCGGATGAGATAGTCCGAAATCACGGCGGTCTGCTTGTGGTCGAAAGCAGCGAGGGAATCGGAACGACGGTTACAGTGGCTCTGCCGATAGCCGTTGAGTCTGAGTTAACGGGTGATAATTCAACTACAGGAAGTGAGGAATCGTAATGGGATGTGAACCGTGTAAGAAGACCTCTATCGGCGGACAGGCGCTGATAGAAGGGATAATGATGCGCGGACCGCATAGATCGGTCATGGCATGTCGGATGCCCGATGGCACCATCTCGGTTGAGGATGTACAGTTCAACAGTGTCACTAAAAAGCATAAGATACTCGGATTGCCTGTCATTCGCGGCATCGTCAGCTTTGTTGAGTCGATGGTCGTCGGGTACAAGACCATGATGCTGTCGGCTGAAAAGACGGGCATGCTTGACGAGCTTGAGGACGACAAGGACAAGGACGAAGTCGAGCGGGACGAGAGTGAGCCTGCCGAGACCGACGAGGTTGAAGCCGAAGAAGCCGAGGTGGACTCCCGGCCTGAAGAAGAGCCGAAGAAAAAGGAGGACGGCGTCCTTACGGGGATCGTAGGTGTGATCGCAACCGTTTTGGGCGTTGCGTTGGCGATAGTGCTGTTCATGTACCTGCCCAGCAAGCTGTTTGACCTTCTCAACTCGCTTGAAGCGGTCAACATCACTGCCTTTAAGGCGCCCTTCGAGGTCACCATGAAGGTCGTTATTTTCCTTATCTACATGATCGCCGTGTCGCATATGAAGGAGATCAAGCGTGTCTTTATGTATCACGGTGCCGAGCATAAGAGCATTTTCTGTTACGAAAAGGGTCTTGAGCTGACGGTTGAAAAGGTCCGTGAGCAAAAGCGTTTCCATCCAAGATGCGGAACGTCCTTTCTGATCCTGATGCTTATCGTGAGCGTTGTGTTTTATCAGCTGTTACTTCTGATACCGCCTATCCGTGCGCTTTCGAGCATAACTTGGCTTTGGACCTGTATCAAGCTTGTGATGCTGCCGGTTATTTGCGGAGTGGGATACGAGCTTATCAGGTTCTGCGGCCGTCACGACAACTGGCTGACCCGTATCATCTCCGCACCGGGAATGTGGGTACAGCGCATCTCCACCAAGGAGCCTGACGACAGTATGATCGAGGTCGCGATAGCCGCCCTTTCTGCCGTTATCCCTGAGAACGCGGAGGACGACAATTGGTAATCGCGAAGGAGCGGCTCAGGCAGGTCGAGGAGTGCTTGCTTTCGGCGGGAGTGTCTTGCGCGGCGTTTGAGGCGCGGCAGATGTTGAGTGCCGCCGAAAATGAGGCTCAGCTTGAGGATTGGATTTCCCGACGTCAAAAGGGAGAGCCGCTGCAGTATCTGTTGGGCGAGTGGGAGTTCTGGGGCTTGCCCTTTGAGGTGGGCGAGGGTGTGCTTATTCCGCAACCCGATACCGAGATACTTGTTGAGCAGTCGCTTGCGGCGGTGAGAGAAAAAGAAGCCCCGAAGATACTTGACCTGTGCGCAGGGAGCGGATGCGTCGCGATCGCGCTGGCACATGAGCTGCCGAAAGCGAGTGTCACTGCCGTCGAGCTATATGACAGCGCCTTTGGTTATCTTGAGCGCAACGTAAAGCTCAACTCGGTTGCTGTGACGGCGGTAAAGGCGGACGTCTTGTCGGCGCCGCCCGAAAAGCTGCAGGGTGAGTACGACCTGATAGTTTCAAATCCGCCCTACATTTCCTTTGACGAGAGAAATGAGCTGTCTGCGGAGGTGCTGTTTGAACCTGAACAGGCGCTTTTCGCCGACCAAAACGGGCTGGCGTTCTACCGCGCCATCGCGGAGCATTGGGTCCCCTTGCTAAAGGAGGGCGGCACTCTTGCGGTGGAGATAGGCTACAGGCAGTCTGAGGCTGTAAGAGGCATTTTTTCCGGCTACGACACCGAGGTGCATGCCGATTACGGCGGTAACGACAGGGTCATAACATTGGTTAAAAGATCAGTTTGACATATATTACAGAATACGGAGGACATCAACATGGCTGAAAAGAAAAATCTTGGCGTGAACAATCCTGCCGGTGCAAAGGCAAAGAGCGAGGCGTTGGCGACGGCACTTTCTCAGATCGAGAAAAAATACGGCAAAGGCTCGATAATGAAGCTCGGTGAAAACACCGCAATGAACGTGGAGGCTGTGTCCACGGGCTCCATCGGTCTTGACTATGCGCTTGGAATCGGCGGTGTGCCGAAGGGCAGGATCATCGAGATCTACGGACCTGAGTCATCGGGTAAGACCACCATCGCCCTGCACGTAGTTGCCGAAGCGCAGAAAACGGGCGGCGACGCGGCCTACATCGACGTAGAGCATGCGCTCGACCCGACCTATGCGAAAAATCTGGGCGTTGATATCGATTCGCTGCTTGTTTCTCAGCCTGATACCGGTGAGCAGGCGCTTGAGATCGCAGAGGCGCTCGTCCGTTCGGGTGCGCTTGATGTCGTGGTGATCGACTCGGTTGCCGCACTGGTCACCCGCGCCGAGATCGAGGGCGACATGGGTGATTCCCACGTCGGCGTGCAGGCGCGTCTTATGTCACAGGCGTTGCGTAAGCTGACCTCTGCCATTTCGAAGTCCAACTGCGTGGTTATCTTTATCAACCAGCTTCGCGAGAAGGTCGGCGTCGTTTACGGTAACCCCGAGGTCACCCCCGGCGGCCGCGCGCTGAAGTTCTATTCGTCGGTGCGAATTGAGATACGCCGAGGCGAGACCATCAAGGTCGACGGCGAAATGGTGGGCGCGCACACTCGCGCAAAGGTCGTAAAGAACAAGGTCGCGCCTCCCTTTAAGACCGCAGAGTTCGACATCATGTACGGCAAGGGCATCTCCAAGACGGGCGAGATGGTCGACATGGCGGTCGAGGTTGATATTATTAAAAAGAGCGGCGCGTGGTTCTCCTACGGTGAACGCCGACTTGCTCAAGGCCGCGACAACGTAAAGGCGCTCTTTGAGAGCGACAAGGCTCTCGGCGCTGAGATCGAGGAAAAGGTCATCGCCGAGCTTAAGAAAAAGGGCGCAGTTGCAACTGCTGACGAGCCTGAACAGTCTGCCGCTCAGTCGGCCGCGGCGTCCGATGACGCTATGGCTGTCAAGGCGGTGCCGAAGGTCCGTTCACGCGTAAATCTTGACGTTGACGTTGACGACTGATGAGGATATTACGGGTCAGCGTACGCAGAAGATCGCTTAACGCATTGTTTTTTGAGCCGGCGGTCGAGTTCAACGGCGACTATTCAAAGGATGGCGGCCTGCTTGTTGACAGGTCGACCTTTGACGAGTGGGGGCATAGCGAAGGCGAGGAGGTTTCCGAGACGCAGGTCGAGACGCTGATAGCCATGTCGCGCCACCGCCGCGCCTATTCAAAGGCGTTGTGGCTCCTTTCTGCGAGGGATTACACCGCTCGCGGCATGATGCAGAAGCTTATGCGTGATTACGGTGAAGAGGCGGCTGCTGCGGCGGTCGAGCGGCTTTGCGACGATCGGCTCATCGATGACGAAAGATTTGCCGAATACTACGCCGAGCGAATGATGCGCGACCAAAGTCTGTCGCGAAGGCAGGTATATGCTAAGCTTGTTCAAAAAGGAGTTTCGCGCGAGCTTGCCGAGGCGGCGGTAGACGCCGTTGAGGTGTCGAGTGACGACCAGCTCGACCAATGGATCGAAAAGCGGTACGCAGCTAAGCTTGCCGGCGGCGACCCTGACCAGATAAGAAAAACTGTCAATGCCCTTGTGCGCAGAGGCTTTAACTATTCCGATGTCAGAGCCGCTGTCAAGCGGTACTGTGACGCGGAGATCGACGATTGAGAGGTTTTTGGTTTATGCCTTGTAAGGTTGGAATGATATCCCTTGGATGCCCGAAAAACCAGGTGGACGCGGAGCTTATGCTCCACAGATTGCACGAAGCGGGCTACACGGTGACTAATGAGGAGTCGAGTGCCGACGTTGTTATTATCAACACCTGCGGCTTTATCGACGATGCAAAAAAGGAAGCCATCGAGAATATTCTTGAAATGGCGGCGCTCAAGCCTGAGGGCACCGTCAAGGGTATCGTGGTGACGGGCTGCCTTGCCGAGAGGTATCGCGAAGAGATACGCGCAGAGCTTCCTGAGGTCGACGTGGTGCTGGGTATCGGTTGCAACTCCGATATCGTCGATGCGGTTGAAAAGGCACTTGCAGGGGAAGCTTATGAAGCCTTCGGTGACAAGCTGAAGCTGAATATGGAGGGCGGACGCATACTTACTACGCCGCCTTATATGGCATATCTTCGTGTTGCGGACGGTTGCGACAACTGCTGCACCTACTGTACTATTCCGAAGATACGCGGCCCCTTCCGCTCACGCAAGATGGAGGACGTCGTTGCTGAGGCGAGAGAGCTTGCTCAGCGCGGTGTCAAGGAGCTTACCCTCATCGCGCAGGACACCACCTGCTACGGCAAGGATATATACGGCGAGGAGAAGCTCCCCGAGCTGCTCGATGCGCTTTGCGAGATAGACGGGATATGCTGGATACGCATGCTCTACACCTATCCTGAGCGGATAACCGACCGCCTTTTAGACACAATGGCAAGGCAGGACAAGATCGTTAACTACCTTGATATTCCGCTTCAGCACTGCAACGGTGATATACTGCGCCGAATGAACCGCAAGGGAGACCGCGCCGAGCTGACGGCGAAGATCGCGCATATTCGCGAGAAGCTGCCCGACGTCGTTCTGCGCACCACCTTTATCACAGGCTTCCCCGGTGAAACTGACGAGCAGTTTACTGAACTGTGCGAGTTTATACACGACGTCAAATTCGACAGGCTCGGCTGCTTCGCATATTCGGCGGAGGAGGGAACCTTTGCCGCCGCGATGGAGGATCAGGTCGATGAGGAGGTCAAGCATCGCCGCGCAGAGATAATCATGGACGCTCAATCTCGGATCGTAGATGAGAAAAATCAACAGCGCATCGGTCAGGTGGTCGAGGTGTTGGTCGAGGGTTACGACGACTACATAAAATGTCTTTTCGGACGCACACGCGGTGACGCGGCTGAAATTGATGCAAAGGTGTTCTTCACTCCTGCCGCCGTTCGTGCTAAGGCAGGGGACATCGTAGAAGTGGAGGTCACCGATACTATTGAATATGATCTGCTTGGATGTCAGGTCGATTAAGGAGTAGCGAAGGATATGAATTTACCCAACAAACTGACTGTTTTGCGTATTCTGTTGGTGCCGATATTTTTGGTGTTGCTGACGGTGCCGTTTGACCATAACCTTATAATTGCGTTGGTGGTCTTCATTATCGCGTCGCTGACCGATATGATCGACGGAAATCTCGCAAGAAAGCACAACCTCATCACCAATTTAGGCAAATTTCTCGATCCGCTCGCCGATAAAATGCTTACCACCGCCGCTTTCCTCGGATTTATGGTCTGCGGTATCGGCGGCGCGACATCTATGATGTGGGTCAATTTTATCGTGCTGGCGAGGGAGTTTTTGGTTACCTCGGTGCGCCTGATGGCCGCAAGCAGCGGCAAGGTGGTTGCCGCCAACATCTACGGCAAGATCAAGACGGTCAGCCAGATGGTCGCAATAATCACCGCTATCTTCTTTGAATACCTCATCTGGCTTGACGGATATGTGGGCCTTGACCTGCTCGCAGGACTGCCTGCTACCCTGATGCGCGTAGTATACGTCGTTGCGATATGGTTTTCGGCGATCATGGCGGTGGTGTCGGGTGTCGTCTATGCATGGCAAAACCGCGAGTTCATAAAAAACTAAAAAAAGAGTAGACTTTCGCGATCGCCTATTATATAATGTTAATAAGTTGAATATTCCATTGCTTTGACGTGGGACCAGTACCCGCCATTTCGACATCAGAGAGAAGACCTCATCGGCTGAAAGGGTCTTTTGTACGGGCGGCGGCGAATGCACCCACCAGCTCGCAGGAGGAACGTGTGACCCAAGTATTCCTGCGCGGATGAGCCTCGTTATCGGCTTTGTGAGTGACAAATCGAAGTGGAACCGCGACTTAGAGCCAAGCCGCCTTCGCCGTCCTTTTGGACGGTGGAGGCTTTTGTTTTTGCAGGAAAGGAGGCGCAGCGTGATCAACGCTGTATGACATCATGTTTAAGAGATTGAAAGAGGATATCGCAACCGTAAGAGAACGTGACCCTGCGGCAAGGTCGGCCCTTGAGATACTGTTTTTGTATCCGGGGCTGAAGGCCATCAGAATGTATCGCAAAGCGCGGTGGTTTTATAATCACGGTTGTTTTTATATCGCGAGGGCTATATCTCAGCGCGCCGCAAGAATAACGGGGATCGAGATACATCCCGGTGCTAAGATAGGCCGCCGCCTGTTTATAGATCACGGTACAGGCGTCGTCATCGGTGAGACCACCGAGATCGGCGACGACGTGACCATCTATCAGGGGGTCACCCTCGGCGGAACGGGTAAGGACCAAGGAAAGCGTCACCCGACCATCGGCAACAACGTTATGATCGGCGCGGGTGCTAAGGTGCTCGGACCCTTTACGGTGGGAGATAATTCGCGCATAGCCGCCGGTGCGGTGGTGCTTGAGCCTGTGCCTGAGAACTGCACCGCTGTGGGCGTGCCTGCAAGGGTCGTCAAGCGCAACGGCGTGCGGTGTGACCTTGACCAGATCCACATTCCCGACCCTGTGGCGCAGGAGCTTTGCCGCCTGCGAGGTGAGCTTGAGGGGCTTAAACAACAATTAGAAACAATGAAGGAAGCTGAGGAGTAATAACATGAAAATTTTCAATACGCTGACCCGTCAAAAGCAGGAGTTTGTGCCTATCAAGGAGGGCAAGGTGGGCATCTATGCCTGCGGCCCGACGGTGTATAATTTTATCCACATCGGCAACGCGCGACCCTTGTGCGTTTTTGACGTGCTGCGTCGTTATATGGAGTGGCGCGGCTATGAAGTGACCTTCGTGCAGAACTTTACCGACATCGATGACAAGCTCATCAAAAAGGCAAACGAGGAGGGCATCACCGTACCCGAGGTTGC
>CAZDIN010000016.1:0-15354 GCA_964505515.1 uncultured Eubacteriales bacterium
AAACATAGCATCCAACTGAATACCGCCTGCCGTCGACTGCACAACATCCGAAAGGCCGAGGGCAAGCGCAAGTGAAGCCTTGAAGGACTCTCCTCCCGAAAGGGACTTGACGCTTCGCTGTGAGCCGTTGTAATGGTCGATAACGTTTAGCTCCAAGCCGCTCTTTGAACGGATGTTATCCGCCGTTTCGGCACGCACAAGTTCGTACTGTCCGCCCGTCATGGTGCGAAGCCGCAGGTTTGCAGACGCGATAATGCGGTCGAAGTAGGATATCTGAATATAGGTCTCAAACTGAAACCTCTCCTTGCCCGTCAGGGTTCCGTTGGCAGTTTTTGCGAGTGCGTCGGTCCATTTGAGCCTCTCCTCCACAGCCGAAAGATCAGCCCGTCCTGCGCTGATATTGTTCATGGCGTTTCTGTTCGCCGACAGACGCACGCGCAGTGCGTTAGCTGTATCTGTGTCGGCCTTTTTGGCTGCCGTCAGGGCGTCATACTGCTCCTTCAAGGGCGCGTATTCCTCAACAGCGGCGTCGCGCAGTACCGCTTCGTCGGCAGCTATCGCCGCCTGCATATCGCGTATCTCGGCAGTTGCCTTCTGCTCGTCTGCCTGAGCCTGCAGGAAGGCGGCTTCAAGCGCTGATTTCTCCTGCTGCTTTGCGAAGATGGCTTCCTCCGCTTGCTGCTTGCTCTTATATTCAAGGCGGCCTATGCTTTCGACATACTGACGGCGCAGCAGCTCGACGCGCTCCTTCTCAGCGGTCATCTCGCCCGACAGGCTCACCTGCTCGGCGGTCTGCCTTTCAAGGTCGGCCTCAAGGGACGGTATCTGCTTTGAAAGTCGCTGCCGCTGCTCACATTCTGCAGTAAGCTCTTTGAGCTTCTGTGTGAGCCTTTCGGTCTCGTTTTCCGCCTGCTTGATGGCGGCGGAAACCTGATGGGTCGCGATCTCTCCCGTTTCACCGAACTCCTCGAAAACTGACTTCCTCACGGCTTCAGCCGTCTTCTCCGCCGCCGCCTTGCAGGCACCTGCAAGGCTGCTTTGCCGCATGCAAAGTGCGGTTGCATCGTCTAAAGCCGATTTGCTCTGCCTAAGCTTGTCCTCACTCGGCGCATCCTGACATAGCGCGGCAGGTGCAGGATGATGCACCGAGCCGCACACGGCGCAAGGCTCACCCTCGACAAGACGGCCTGCAAGCACTCCTGCCTGCGCGTCCAGAAAGGCTCGCTCAAGCCTTGCGTACTCTGCCCTTAGCCGCTCGTTTTCCTCAGAGGCGGCCTGATATGACCTCGCCGCCTGCTGATACTCAAGCTGCGCCAGACCATCCGCCTCTATCATCTTTTCGATGTCGCAAAGCCGTTTAAGACGCGCGGAATTTTTATCCTGCATGCCGGCGACGGCTTCCCTTTCAGCCTCGCAGATCGCAAGCTGCTCTACCCTTTGCCTTGCCTGCGCAAGCTGACCTTTCAGGGCTTCCGTCTGATCTGCGAGCATTTTAAGCCGCTCATCCTTTTCCTTAAGCCCTGCGGAGATTCGCTTGCCCTCTTGGGTCAAGCCCTCAAGCGCGTCGTATTCGGGCAAGCGGTCGGACAGCGCGCCTATCTCAGCCGTCAGCCGCTCGCGCAGAGGGACATTCTCCTCTTCCTTTTTAAGCCTTTCCCTTGCCTGTTCAAGCAAAGGCAGTGCGGCCTGCAGGTCAACCTTGTTTTTCTCAAGCCGACGGCTCACTGCGTTGAGCTTTTCTGCTGTAGTCATGCGCCCCGCAAGTTCTTCAAGCTGTCGGTCGGTCTGCTGCAGTTTTGCTTCCAACCCGCTCAGCGACTCGCTGTCGGCGGCCAGTATAAGTTCAACTATCGGCAGAGCCGCATCCAATATCTGCACGCTCTCGCCCTCTCTCGCCTCATCAAGCCGCTGTGTCAGCGGATGCCCCTCATCAAAGGCAACCTCCGACAGATACTGCAACAGGCTCTGCGAGAGCATGCGAAACTCGTTTTTCAGCTCGGAGGTCTGCTCGTTGAGCCTCTCCTGAAGCTTTCTGTAGGGAACGGTGTCGAATATCTTACGGAATATTTCGGTGCGTTCCTCAGTGTTGGCGTTGAGCAGCTTTTGAAAGTCGCCCTGCGCAAGCATGGCAATACGGCTGAACTGCTTTGCGTCCAAGCCGATAAGCTCGCAGGCGGCTCTCGTCGCCTTTTCGTATCCTGCAACAACTCTGCCGTCGGGATAATAAAACTGTGCGTCGGCGCCCTCGGTGGTGGTTCCCTCTCCGCGTGCCTTAAGCCGCTCGTATTCGGGATTTCGCCTGATGCGGTAGACGTCACCTCTGTACTCAAAGGTCATGTCGACAAAGGTGGGGGTCGCGGCGTCGGCATACTTACTGCGCAGCATCTGCTTTGTGCGGTTATCACCGCTCGCCGTTCCGTAGAGGGCAAAGCATATAGCATCGAAAATGGTAGTCTTTCCTGCGCCTGTGTCACCCGTTATGAGATACACCCCTGCTTCACCAAGGCGATCCATATCGATGGATACCTCATTGACATAGGGGCCGAAGGCTGACACGGTCAAGTTTAACGGTCTCATACCTGTCCCTCCCAGATCTCATCTATCAGGCCCTTGACGGCATCACGCTGGGTATCGGTCATGGGCAGGTTGTTCTGACGCTCGTAGAATATCTCGAACTGTTCAAGGGGTGTCTTGTCCTCCTGCGTTACACCCAATGCGACCGATTGGATGCGTCTGGTGCGCGCGTTGTCATATTCAAGCTGCATGACGTTGGGATAGATGTCCCTCAGGCGCGAAACCGCCTCGGCGATATCCTCCTCGTCGGTGAGAATGACATGCAGATAGTCGTCCCTTTTTTGACCCTGATAAAAGTCCATCTTCGTGAGCTGGGCAAAGCTTCCCTTGAGCTTTCGCAGACGGCGCAGAGGTTCAAGCGGCAGAGTTTGCACCTGCACCTCTCCCTTTTGACCCATCTCGACAAGAGTGAGGGTAAGCTCTCTGCCCACCTCGTTGAAGGAATATTCGAGCGGAGCGCCGCAAAAACGCACGCCCTCACGCCCGATAAACGCAGGCGTGTGGATATGTCCGAGGGCAACGTAGTCGAAGCCGTCAAAAACATCGACGTTGACGTTGTCAAGTCCGCCGATGGCAATTTCATCAGCGTGGGATGAGGTGGTGTTGGTAACGTTCTGGTGGCACAACAGGACGTTCCTTTGGCCTAAGTCGACCGACATGGATTCGATGACGGTGCGCACTGCGTCGGTGTAGTCGTTTATCTCAGCGTCGGGGAAAAACCTGCGCACATGGGCAGGCTTAACAAAGGGAAGCAGGTGAAAATGCACCTGTCCGAATTCGTCCTCAAGCACAGCCTGAGTCACCGAGCCGTCAAAGGCGGGTGACACATAGACACCGCTCGTCTGCATCAATCGTGAGCCGTAGCCGATGCGCTCGGCGGAATCGTGGTTTCCGCTGATGACCATGACGGCTATTGAGCGCTCTGCCAGTGCCGTCAAAAAGTCGTCAAAGACCTGCACCGCCTCGGCAGGCGGCACCGATTTATCGTATATGTCTCCGGCGATGACCACCCCATCGGGATGGAGCTCGTCCGCCTTTTGCAGAATTTGATTCAATATTGCGACCTGATCCTCGAGCAACGGCATCTCATTGAGCCGCTTGCCGAGGTGAAGGTCGGATATGTGAAAGAACTTCACTCGCGTTCACCTCGCTTTTACTTTATCATACCATATTTACCGCCTCTTGCAAAGAGAAAAAACACCGACAGGCATATCTGTCGGTGCAAGCCTGACCTCAAACGAAGCGGTGTTCGCTGACGTCGACGCCAAGGCTATCATACTTCTCGATATAGTCGAGGGCTGCCTCTATGTCATCGGTCACGAAATAAAGCTCCTTGGTCTTTTCCTTAGCGAAGTTTTCCGCAACGGTATAGTCGAGCATATCAAACATGCGGCCGTAGTAGCCGTTGGTGTTGAGGATAACGATCGGCTTGTTGTGGCGGTCAAGCTGTTTTAGGGTGAGGATCTCGAAAAACTCCTCGAACGTGCCGATACCGCCCGCCGTCATGATAAAAGCGTCAGAGCTCGTTTCCATAAGCTGCTTGCGCTCACGCATGGTCTCGGTGTATATCAGCTCATCGCATTTGTCATACAGAACGCCGTCAACATTGAAAAAACTCGGAACGATCCCTGTCATTCGTCCCTTCCCCTTGGTCATACCGCGCGCCGCGGCACCCATCATACCGCTGCCGCCTGCACCGAACACCAATTCATGACCGCGCGCCGCCATTTCCTCGCCGAGCTGCTCGCCGGCCTGAATATAAACGCCGTCTATCTCGTTGCTTGACGCTCCGTAAACACATATTTTCATAAAATTACCTCCGATCATATAACCGCTTAACCGTTTGCCGCTGCACTGGTAGCCTGCACCACCATGGCGGCCATTATCGACACCGTAACCGCCTGCTGCAGCATGACGCCTGCGGCACTGCTTATCGCCGCCGCGTCCAAATCAGCTCCATGCTCCAGACCTACCAGCGACGAAGCGTACATAAGGCGCTGTCTTTGTCCGAGCGTCCAATTGCCAAAGCCCTTTTTACCTCGCAGGTAGTCACTCACCTCGACGATCTTCGCCGCAGATACGCTCTGTGCCGACGCGAGTGCCGCAAGGGTGACAAGCTCAAGGTCGGTGCCGTAGCGGTGACGGCATTCCTTCAGCTCTTGCCACAGTGCAACAAGCCGCTCGGTATTCTGCACCGAGTCACCCTCAAGCGCAACACAGTGGCTGACCGATTGCAAGGCGTTGCTGTTCATAAACGCCTCCTTCAGCCTGCTGTGTGCCGCCTCGATGTCGGCCGTGATCCCGTCCACACTCCTCTCACCCAAGGCAAAAAGCACCGCAAACGGAACATCCTCAGCCCCCGTTAAAAGCAAATGCTTTTTCTTCATCGCGTCGTAAACCGAACGGGCACGCGCAGCAACATCCGCAAACTCCTCCTCGCTTTTTGCTCTCGCAAGGGTCATAGCGGCGAGGGGAAGATAGCCGGATGAACAAAACTCCTCGCGCAGAGCGTCATAGGCCTTTTTTGCTCGGTCAAAAACCTCCTCGGGCTTTTCCTCAAGAGAAAGCTCGCAGGCAACCGACAGGCTCAGCGCATTCCGAAACTGTGAAAATGGAGATTCTTTTTTCTTTATCATTTTGCGGCATTCGTCGACCTTAGCGGAGTCGAAAACTTTGCCCTGCCGAGTATAAAGATATGCGCAAAGATAGTACATCATTCCGTATTCCCAACGGGCGAATCGCTTTACTCTTTCGTAGTTTTCAGCAAAGAGGTCGCATTTTTGCCTTAGCAGCTCGGTCATTTTTATTCCTCCAAAACGTCTTTGTTTGATTGTAAAATTGGTGTGTGGTTTAGATACCCACTATTTTTTCTCCTTAACTGTATTTATTGACGAAATTAACATTCTGCGAATTTGTCCGCAATTATTTATTAGCACCTTATATTGCTCATCATCAATATACCCTGTTCTGTTAAGAAGTTCTAACCAGTATTCAGACTCATAACACTCTTTTAAAGCTATCTGCATTTTTGATATAAAGTCTGCTGTGCTATGTGCATATTTGGATTCGTGAATATTAGCGCCAATTGATGTGCCTGAACGCATAAGTTGATTTGTCAAAACACTTTCTCTTTTGGTTTCCTTGACACTCTTACACATTTTTACAATTTCAACCGCAAAATCTTTTGCTTTATCAAGCATTATACTTTCCGCCATATCTTCACACCCAATCATTTCCTTTTAGCTAAATTTTGAACAAAGTTCAAAGCTAAATTGTTTCTTCGAAACAGCTAAATAAAATTCGCTGAAATCGCGCGCAAAGCACATTTAGCTGCCGCAGGCAATTTAGCTGAGCTTGCTCAATTTAGCTCGCGTCAGCGAATTTAGCTTATATAATTGTATCATATCAACACAAATAAATCAACGGCGAGAGGCAGTTTGCCCTCGCCGTTACAAGCATTATTGTCTGAACATTTCGGTGGAGAGGTATCTGTCCCCCGTGTCTGCTAACAGCACGACCACCGTCTTGCCTGCGTTTTCGGGGCGCTTTGCCACCTCGACCGCAGCCCAGAGAGCCGCTCCCGACGAGATGCCGACCAATACTCCCTCACTTCGTCCTATCTCGCGGCCGAAGGCATATGCATCCTCCACAGAAGCCGCCAAGACCTCGTCGTAGACGTCAGTATTAAGTATTTCGGGGATAAAGTTTGCACCAATGCCCTGTATTCCGTGAGGGCCCGCCTTTCCTGTTGCCAGAAGCTGAGAGGTCGCAGGCTCGACGGCAACCACCTTGACGGCAGGATCTTTCTGCTTAAGATATTCACCGACGCCCGTCAGGGTGCCGCCTGTGCCGACCCCTGCAACAAACACGTCTACCTCACCGTCGGTATCACGCCAGATCTCAGGCCCTGTTGTTTCGCGGTGTGCCGCAGGGTTTGCAGGATTAACAAACTGACCTGCTACAAAGGCGCCCTGTATCTGCTCTGCAAGCTCCTCCGCCTTTTCAACCGCGCCGCTCATGCCCTTTGCGCCCTCGGTCAGCACCAGCTCGGCGCC
Organism: uncultured Eubacteriales bacterium; assembly: GCA_964505515.1. Taxonomy (GTDB): domain Bacteria; phylum Bacillota; class Clostridia; order Oscillospirales; family Acutalibacteraceae; genus RGIG2206. Next base: position 6,630 of record CAZDIN010000016.1, read on the forward strand.
GTAGGCGGTCATCAGCATACGCCTTTCCTCCGACATCGAGTCGGGCATCACGATGATGACTCTGTATCCGCGCGAAGCCGCCACGGCCGCAAGGCCTATACCCGTATTACCCGATGTAGGCTCAATGATTACCGAGTCGGCGGTCAGTTTTCCGCTTTGCTCAGCCTGATCGAGCATCGCCTTTGCAACCCGATCCTTGACCGATCCTGCAGGATTGAGATACTCAAGCTTTGCAAGCAGGCGCGCCTGCAGGCCGTATTTCTTTTCAATATTCTTCAATTCGAGAAGGGGCGTATTGCCGATCAATTCGTCGATAGAGGTGTATATCTTTCCCATCGTTATGCTCTCCTTGTTCATCTTCAAGGTCTATGCGACAATTGTACCACAAACACGCCTCTTTTGCAAGGCGTCAGCCCAACAAATGCGATACGCCGTTTACCAGAAGGCAGCACAGCAGGCCGCACGCCGTAGGTATCGCAAAGGCGAGAAGTGTATCGCCTATACTCCCCGTTTCCTTCTTCACGGTCAGAAGGGTGGTCGTGCAGGGCCAATGCATCAGCGAGAAAAGTAAAACACACAAGGCTGTCGTTGCAGTCCAGCCGTTTGCGACGAGAAGCTCCCTGAGCATGCCGACGTCGGTCAGGTCGACCAGTGTACCGGAGCTTAGGTATGCCATGACGGCTATCGGAATAACTATCTCATTTGCAGGCATGCCGAGTATAAACGCCATCAATATCACCCCGTCCATGCCGAATAGCCGTCCTATCGGATCAAGCGCCTCACAGCACCACTGCAAGAGGGTGCTGCCGCCGTATTCAAGGTTTGCAAGGCACCATATTAAAAGCCCTGCAGGTGCGGCAACCGACACCGCTCTGCCAAGCACGAACAGGGTTCGGTCAAAGACCGATCGCACAAGCACCCTCATTATCTGCGGACGCCGAAAGGGCGGCAGTTCGAGCGTGAACGACGATGGCGTACCCTTGAGCAAAGTTACCGACAGCAGCTTTGACGCCGCGAAGGTCATCATCACTCCGAAAACTATCACCCCCGTAAGCATGGCGGCAGATACGACCGAGCCAACTACGGATGATGAAACAACAAAAAAGGCAGAAATAACGGTTATCATCATGGGAAATCTGCCGTTGCAGGGCACAAAGGCATTTGTAAGCACCGCGATGAGCTTTTCTCTCGGCGAGTCGATGATCCTGCTCCCGACCACCCCTGCGGCATTACACCCGAAGCCCATGCACATAGTCAACGCCTGTTTTCCGCAGGCGTTACACCGCTTGAATGCGCCGTCAAGATTGAATGCAACACGCGGAAGATACCCTGCATCCTCGAGTAAGGTAAATAACGGGAAAAATATCGCCATCGGCGGCAGCATTACCGAAGTCACCCACGCCAGTACCTGCCACACGCCCTCTACAAGCAGACTGCAAAGCCATTCGGGTGCGCCTATCAGGTGCAGGCCGCCGTTCATGCGGTCGCCTATGCCGAAAAGCAGTCGCGAGAGCCATTCGCTCGGGTAATTTGCACCGCTTATCGTCAGCCAGAGTATACCGAGCAGCATCGCAAGCATGATCAACGTGCCTGTGATCTTCCCTGTCAGCAGGCGGTCTGCCGCGCGTTGCAGGTCGCGGCGCTTGTTTTTCTCCACTCTCACGCAGGCGGAATAGATACGCGACGCGTCATTGAGCAGTCCCTGCACCGTCAGGTCGGTCAGCCTGTCTGCGTCTATCCCCTCTTCGCGCAATATTTCCCTTGCCTGCGACAACGCCGCGCTTATCTCAGGGTCATGGGACAAAACAAAGCCGAGCCGCTCATCGATCTTACCTAAGATCTCGCTGTCATTTTCAAGCAGCCTCATCGCTAACCATCTGGCAGGTATTTTCTGCTTCGAAAGTGCCGCTTCCAATCCGCAAAGCGCCCTTTCAAGCGGTTGCGGATACTTTACGCGATATGGCGGCGGCTCAGGCACGGGCGCAGGCACCACCGCCTGCAGCAATTGACGCACGCCCTTACCTGCGCGCGCCTCGGTTGCCACTACAGGTACACCTAACAGTGCGCTTAAGCCTTCGGTGTCGATATGCACTCCGTACCGCCGCGCCTCATCCATGAGGTTGACGCAGACCGCCGCACTGCGCGTTATCTCAAGGGTCTGCAGTACCAGATTAAGATTTCGCTCCAAGCAGGTCGCGTCGCAGACAACTATTACCGCGTCGGGCTGGGAAAAGCACAGAAAATCCCTTGCGACCCTTTCCTCATCCGAGTGAGCCGCCAACGAATATGTACCCGGAAGGTCGGCAACCGTTATCTCAGGGTCAAATCGGCATTTACCAAAGGCGTTGGCTACCGTTTTTCCCGTCCAGTTTCCCGTGTGCTGTTTCAGCCCCGTAAGGCTGTTGAAGACCGTGCTTTTGCCGACGTTAGGGTTGCCCGCCAATGCAACCACCTTGCCGCTGTCAGCAGGTGACCAATCGCCTCGAGCGGCCTTTCTGCCGGTTGACTGCCCTGTAAGTCCCATCCTCATCGCTCCTTATCTGAAAGGGCATCGGCATGCTTAGACACCGACGCCCTTTTGTTATCGCACCAATTCTACGATCACGTCTGCGGCATCCTCGCGCCGCAAAGCAACCACCGCTGAGCGTATGCAAAATGCCGTCGGTTCCCCGAACATTCCCCGGTTGATACATTCTACCCGAGCGCCGGGGACCAGTCCGATATCCTGTAACCGTCGGCGCATTGCTCCGCGTGCGGTCAGGGCAACGACCGTCGCCTCCTGTCCGTGCGAAAGCTCCCACATCGTTTGGGTCGGCATAGCATATCCCCTGTTTCATTCGATACTTTCACTCTCATCCTATGTCAAAGCGATCGATTGGTGAAAGGCGGGTTCGGCAAGGCGATCAAATATATTGTTGTCTTTTTATTGAAAAAGGATTATAATATAAAAAGAATGCATTCTTATGACAAAAGGGATGGATGATATGAAGATCATTATCGTAGGTTGCGGTAAAGTAGGACGCTCGATCGCCGAACAGCTTGTCTGCGAGAGCCACGACATCGTGGTCATCGACACCGACCAGAATGTTACAACAATGGTCGGTAACGATCTTGATGTCTACTGCATAACGGGTGACGCCGCCGCTCAACAGGTGCTCGTTGATGCGGGCGCTCAGGATGCCGACCTGCTCATAGCTATGACCGAGTCGGATGAGAAGAACCTGCTTATCTGCCTTATCGGCAAAAAGCTTGGTGTCAGCAACACCATCGCACGCGTGCGTAATCCCGTATATGTAAGCGACATATCCCTTATCAAAGAGGACATGGGGCTGAGCATGTTCATCAACCCCGAGATGACGGCGGCGCGCGAAATATCGCGTATTCTGCGCTGCCCTGCCGCCACGAAGATAGACACGTTCGCAAAGGGCAGAGCCGAGCTGTTCTCCTGCGCTATACGTCCGGACAGCATTCTCGATGGACTGATGCTCAAGGACCTGACCGCAAAGCTGAAATGCCGCATTCTTATATGCGGTGTGCGCCGCGGCGACGAGGTCTGCATCCCATCGGGTAACTTCACCCTAAGATCAGGGGACATCATAACCTTTGTCGCAAGCTATCAGGACTCCACCGCCTTCTTTAAGCGCATCGGCGAAAGCACCTCACGCGTTAAAAATATCATCATCAACGGAGGCGGTCGCCTGACCTATTATCTGTCCAAGATAATCATTGAAACGGGCGTTTCGGTCAAGATCATCGAATGTGACCGCGAGCGCTGCTTTGAGCTTGATGAGCTTCTGCCCAAGGCTACAATCATCAACGGCGACGCCACCGACACCTCCCTGCTCAACGAGGAGGGCCTTGCTGAAGCAGACGCCGTCGTCAACCTTACCGGCATCGACGAGCAAAACGCCCTGCTTTCTCAGTATGTTTCCGAAAAGTATCCTCACATCAAGGTCATTACCAAGATCAAGCACAGCGACTTTGAGGACATCTTCATGCACATGAAGGTCGGAAGTCTTATAAACCCGAAGATCCTGACCGCCGACAACATCATACGCTACGTCCGCGCAATGCAAAATGCAGTTGAGAACGAGATACTCACCCTGCATCACATCATGGACGGTGCCGCAGAGGCACTTGAGTTCAGGATACTGCCCGACTGTCCCTTCATCAACAAGCCTATCGAGACCCTGCCCTTCAAAAAGAACGTGCTGCTGGCGAGCATCACCCGCAGGAACAAGACCTTTGCCCCGAGCGGCAAGGACGTCATCGAGGCAGGCGACAACGTCATCGCCGTCAGCATGCTCCGCGGTATCGGAAGCATCAATGACCTGTTTGAATAATCGGAGGAAAACGATATGAACTACCGTTTGGTTTTTCGCGTCATCGGACTGATCCTCCTGATAGAAGCGGCACTGTTGCTGCTTCCCTGTGCCGTTGCGCTGATCTACGGCGAAAATGATGCTCTATACTTCCTGCAGCCCCTCGTCATCGCTCTTGCTGCAGGACTTCCCCTTTCTCGCATTCGCGTTAAGCAAAAGGAAATGTTTGCGCGCGAGGGCTTTGTCATCGTGGCACTGTCATGGGTGCTGTTCAGCCTGATAGGCTGTCTGCCCTTTGTTTTCAGCGGCTCCATTCCGAACTTTATCGATGCACTATTTGAAACCGTGTCGGGATTTACCACAACAGGTGCCAGCATACTCAGCGACGTTGAAGGTCTGTCCTACAGTCTTAAGTTCTGGCGATGCTTTATAATCTGGATCGGCGGTATGGGTATTCTGGTCTTTATGCTTGCCCTGACCCCTCTGACAGGAGGCAGCTCGGTACACATCCTGCGCGCCGAAAGCACAGGCCCCACCGTTGAAAAAATGACACCAAAGCTCTCGTCAACTGCCAAAAAGCTCTATTTTATCTATGTCGGTATAACTATTATCGAAATAGTACTGCTCGCCTTTGACATGCCCCTTTTCGACGCGGTCGTTAATTCACTTTCAACCGCAGGCACAGGCGGCTTTGCGATCTTCAACGACAGCATCGGCCATTACAGCCCATATTCACAGACCGTCATCGGCATCTTTATGTATGTATTCGGCATCAACTTCGGCCTCTATTACCTCGCCATCATCGGCAAGCCCTTGCAAGCGCTGAAAAACGAGGAGTTGCGCGTTTTCGGCTCGATCGTGCTCTTTTCGGTGGGTGTCATAACAGGCGACCTGATGCTACACGGTGCCTTTGACAGCTTCGGCGAGACCCTGCGCCATTCCTTCTTCCAGGTCGGAAGTATTATCTCCACTACAGGATTCTCAACCACCGACTTCAACCTGTGGCCCGAATTTTCAAAGGCCCTGCTCGTACTGCTGATGTTTTTCGGCTCCTGTGCAGGAAGTACCGCAGGCGGAATGAAGATATCGCGCATCATTATCGCCTTCAAGGCGGTGCTGCATGACCTGCACGCGATGATACATCCGCGCAGCGTTAAGAGCGTGCGCCTTAACGGCAAGGTGGTCAGCGAGGAGGTCGTAAACCGCACCGTTCGGTTCATGCTTTGCTACCTGATGATATTTGCGGTCTCGGTGCTGATCGTCAGCCTTGACGGCAACAGCTTTACCACCAACTTCACCGCCGTCGCCGCGACCCTTAACAATATCGGTCCGGGACTTGACACCGTCGGCCCTACAGGCAACTTCTCATCCTTCTCCGATCTGTCAACCTTCGTCCTGACCCTCGATATGCTTATAGGGCGTCTGGAAGTTTTCCCCATGCTGCTGTTATTCTCCCCTCGAACATGGAAGGGTAAATGATGGGTTAGCGGAGTTGGGCAATATTTATGCAAAAACGGACAGTCGAGGACGCCTGTCCCTACAACATATAAATTAAGACGGTGCTATTTGGCACCGTCTTTTTCATTTATCTTTCCACTGCCGACCCGTATGGTCTATTTCATAATTCTCCTTATAGATCAGCTCGCCTGCGGTGACAAAGCTGTACCCCTCGCTATTGAGCCGCTCAAGGATAACAGGCAGTGCCTTTATCATCGGCTCTGCCCCTATGTGCATCAATATTACCGAGCCTGAGCGAATGTTTTTCAGCGCCGCCTGCACAACCATATCAACCGTATAGTTCGGCTTCCAGTCAAGGCTGTCGCAATCCCATTGCAGATAATACATTCCCATCTCCGCGATAGCCGCCACCGCCATGTCGTTATACTCACCGTAGGGGCCTCGGTAGAGGGTAACGGGCATGCCCGTTATCTCCTCAATACGCTTGTTACACGCCTTCACGTCGGTACAAAACTCCTCATTCGTCATCGAATCAAGGTGCTTATGCGCATCCGAATGGTTGGCAAGCTCATGTCCTGCGTCAGCGAGCTTTTTCACCGCGTCGGGATACTTCTCCACCCATTCACCCACCGCAAAGACGGTCACCTTGGCGTCGTATTTATCCAACACCCCGATAAGCTCATCCACCTCATCCGCCGTCCATGCCGCATCAAAGGTTATCGCCACGCGCTTGCGGCTGTCCTCGACGCTGTATATCGGCAGCAGGCGGTTGTTTCTCGCTGCAACAAGGCAGCCTGCCGTTGCCGCAGTCACCGCGACCGCCGCACACAAGCTCAGCGCCGCCACCCAAGCTTTTCGCGACACAATAAACAACTTCATACTATCACCCTGCATCATTTATATTTTACCGCGCCGCTTATTATTCTGCTGCATGATAAAAAGCACCTCTGTTATGAAAACAGAGGTGCTTTTTATCTTTGGTAGCAACGGTTATGAAAGGAGTGCACGGTCGTTGGCGAAGCCGGTACCGCTGATCTCCTCAAACTTTTTGAGCAACGCGTCGACAGTCAGCTGCTTCTTTTCCTCGCCGCGAACGTCGAAGATGACCCGTCCGTTATGCATCATGATAAGGCGGTTGCCGTAGTCGATCGCATTTTGCATATTATGGGTGACCATCAGTGTAGTCAGCCCGTTCTCGCGAACAAGCTTATCGCTCAGGTCCAGAACGGTCGCCGCGGTTTTAGGGTCAAGCGCGGCGGTATGCTCATCGAGCAGGAGCAACTTCGGCTTTTTCAGCGTTGCCATAAGCAAGGTCACAGCCTGACGCTGACCGCCCGAAAGCAGTCCGACCTTGACGCCCATGCGGTTTTCAAGACCGAGGCCCAGGTCTTTAAGCAAATCATAGAACTTTGCGCGCTCACCCTTGGTGATGCCCCACTTAAGTCCGCGGAACTGACCGCGGCGTGCGGCAAGGGCGAGGTTCTCGTCGATCTGCATGGTCGGTGCAGTACCCATCATGGGGTCCTGAAACACGCGTCCGAGATAGGCGGCACGCTTGTGTTCGGGGTATCGGGTGATGTTCTTACCGTCGATAACGATACTGCCGCTGTCGATCGGGAAAACGCCCGAAACGGCATTCAACAGGGTGGATTTACCCGCGCCGTTACTACCGATGATGGTGACAAAATCACCTTCTTCAAGGGTCAGGCTCAGATCATTCAGCGCAGTTTTCGCATTCACTGTTCCGGGGAAAAAGGTCTTGCTTACATTCCTGAGTTCAAGCATTGGCTTCACCTCCGTCAGCTTCGGCGACAGGTGCTGCCGCGACTTTTCGGCGGAAGAGGTTACCCTTCCAATAAGGCAGCGCAAGGAAGAGGGCCACGATGACCGCCGTCAGCAGCTTGAGATCGTTGGTATTCAGACCCAACATGAGCACCACCTGAAGTACGATGTAGTAGATGACGCCGCCGATAGCAACTCCCACCAGCTTCAATGCAAAGTTGCGGAACAGCTTCTCGAACAGCACCTCTCCGATGATGACCGCCGCAAGACCGATAACGATAGCACCGCGGCCCATGTTAACATCGGCGGCGCCTTGATACTGCGCCAACAGAGCGCCTGCGATGGCGACGATTCCGTTGGAGAGCATCAGTCCGAGAACGATGTTGGATTTTGTGTTGATTCCCTGTGCGCGCGCCATGTTCTGATTAGCGCCTGTAGCACGCAGTGAGCATCCGCGCTCGGTGCCGAAGAACCAGTAAAGTCCGACGGTAAGGATCATCAGGAAGATTATGAGAAGGGGCAGCGGATTATCAAGTCCCATTTCACGCACATAACGCTGGGATACCAAAAGGTCATACTTATCAACGCTGACAGGCTGGTTGGACCTGCTCTCCATAATGCGCAGGTTGACCGAATAAAGAGCCAGCTGGGTCAGTATGCCTGCAAGTATCGCAGGGATACCGCAACGGGTGTGCAAAAGTCCTGTAACAAGGCCTGCAACAGCGCCGACGATAAAGACGACCAGCAGAGCAACCCAAGGGTTAGAGAAAAACTCACTTGTACTGCGTATGAGCATTACGCAGACGGCGCCGCCTGTGGCGAGGGAGCCGTCGACCGTCAGGTCGGCGACGTCCAGCACGCGATAGGTCAAATAGACACCGATGGCCATAATGCCCCAGATCAATCCCTGTGCAACAGCACCCGGCAGGGTGTTAAGCAGGGACAACAGAAAATCCATTCTTTATTTCACCTCAAAGAGTCGTTATCTTCCAATAGCTTAGCTGATCTTCTCGTAACCGTCGGGGATCTCTGTGATACCCAAAGCGGCACAGTTGTCGGCGTTATACATCTTGGTGGGCTCGGCATCAAACTGTATGGCCATGTTGGAGATGTCCTCTTCGCCCTTGAGGATCTTTACAGCCATCTTCCCGGTGGTGCAGCCG
>CAZDIN010000017.1:0-15141 GCA_964505515.1 uncultured Eubacteriales bacterium
TATCAACGGCGTGAAGTATATCTCGCTGGCAAACCTCGTTTCAAGCGGCGTTGCATCAGCTGCCTCCTACGACGATGCGTCGGGCCGCATCAATATTGCCGTTCCAAGCGGTACTACGGGCGACCTTTTTGACTGGTTTGGTAACGATGTAATCAGCCATTGGTCAGAGTACATATGCTACAATATGCATATGCATTGGCTGTCCGAGTACGGCGGCAACTCCTTCCGTATGGAGAGTTGTAAAAAGAATGCCGGCATCTCCTACAACCTCACCGAGCAGGTACAGCAGTACGGCAAGGGCTCATATACACTTACCTTTGATGCTAAGGCAGACTTTAGCGCAAGCATGTATATCTCCTTCGGTGTAAACAATAAAAGTAAGGCTGCCACCAGCAAGTCTCTTACAACAAGCTGGCAAAGCTTTACTGTCACCTTCAAAAACACAACCGAAGGTTCGTCGACCAATAATGCATATCTGGTCTTATACGCACTTGCGGACAACGCAGGTATTGAGATCCGCAACGCAAAACTTGTCTACAACGGATAAAGTTCAGCAACCATTTCTTCTGGAGGTCGTTATTATGAAAAGTCAGTTCTCTTCCGCCGACATCCTTGTCGCCTATCCCGAATACGACAGGCGCATTGAACGCGATTACATGTATGACGTGTCGGTAACTCAGGGGGATACGACATATAGTCTGGTCTGCTACAACCACTGCGACGCAGTTATCACCTCGCCGCGCACCGTCAACGGCGATATGTACCGCCGCTTTTGTGAATTTGCCTTCGCAGGCAGCGAAGTGCGCGTCGATATCACCGTCTATTCCGATTTCGACTCCTACACCGTCATGCCGTCGGCGAAGAATTTCCGCTCGACGCGTGAGGGCAACGTCATCTCGGTATATCTCGACAAGCCCGATTATTTCCTCCTGAAGCTTGACGCGAGCGACGACTCGATCCTGTCCGTCTTTGCCGACGAGCCTGAGACCGACATGCCGAGCAAGGACGATGAGAATGTCATCTACATCGAGGGTTGGTATGAGAATGAGGACGGCTCGCCTCTGTTTGTTTTAGACAGGGACAACACCATCCTTTATCTTGCGCCCGGCTCGGTGCTCAACGCTCGCGTAAGGGTCTTCGGCAACGGCATAACAGTAAAGGGACGCGGAATGATCCTCGACCCCTACAGCAACATTTATAAAAGCGATATTTCAAAGGTGACCGAAGAAATAGGACCTTATCTCCTGCAGGTCACCGGTTCCCACTGCTTCATCGATGGCATTAAACTTATCGACTCGCGCAACTACAACCTTTGGGTACAGTGCACCGATCTGACCGTCACCAACCTCAAAATTCTTTCAAGCTTGATGTGCACCGACGGTATCACTCCCCATCAGGGCGGCGGCAACTCCTATAAGCACTGCTTCATTTATGTTGCCGACAACGGCCTTGTTCTCAGCAGAAGTGATGAGATCTCTGTCTTTGACGACATAACTATCGGTACCATCTGCTGCGGTATATTCCCCCAGAACAACTCCGGTCTTTATGAAATGTCTAACATATATTTGTTCCGCGTCGATGAGGGCGCAGTGCGCAACTGCTACACCTGGCAGAACGAGCCTCGCTCGTTTGAGCTTACACTCAACAACTTCAACGCTGTTGACTGCGACCATTTCCCCTTCATCTTCCACGGCTTCAAAATAGGTGAATTGCCCAAGAACATTACCTTCAACAACATTGCGGTACCGGTTGCCACAGGCTCCAACACTCTCGGTCAAGGCGACGGTAGTACCATTCTTATCCAAAACGTGCCTGGGAAGTTGCCTACCAACAATTATACTCTGACCTTCAACGGCCTTTCCATCGGCGGAAAAGCCGTAACCGACCCATCGCAGATTAAGGCAACTATGACCGACGGCAACACAATAGTCGTTAACGGTAACGGCTCTGAGTTTGGGCCTGTAGTTCCTGCGACAAATAACGGCTCGGTCAGACCCATCGGCAAGCTCTTTATCGGTGAGCGTCAGCTTTTCTCCGAGGCTCGCCCCGTCCAAAAGGACAACACTTGGTATGTTCCTGCCGCTGAGGTTTGCGCTGCGGTCGGTAAGGCTGTGCCTTCCTCAACTACCGAGATAAACGGCGTTAAGTACATCTCGCTGTCCGATCTCCTTTTGAGCGGCGTTGTAAGCTCTGCCGAGTACAATGAGGAGTCGGGACGAATCAACATCGCTGTGCCCGACGGTGCAACAGGCGACCTCTTGAGCTGGTTTGGCAACGATATCCACAGCCATTGGGCAGAGTATATCTGCTACAATGTTCACATGCTCTATCTGCACGAGTACGGCGGCAATTCCTTCCGCCTGGAAAGATGCAGAGCCTTTGCCGGCATCTCCTACAACCTCACTCCCCAGATGCAGCAGTACGGCAAGGGTACATATACCCTGACCTTCTCTGCAAAGGCCGACCTTGCCTCTACCCTGCAGGTGCTGCTCGGAGCGAACCGCGCCTTCACACATCAATATGCAGCGCTGACGACCGAATGGCAGGAGTTCAGCTATACCTTTGATGAGACCACCGACCCTGCCACTATTTACAACGCCTGTCTGGTTATGAGAGCCGAAAAAGACCTCGCAGGCATTGAAATAAGAAACGCAAAGCTTGTCTACAGCAACTGAGGAGAATAAAAGCTGCGTCCCACCTGATCGATAATCAGGTGGGGCGCTTTTTTCAATAAATCTTTTCGTTATATAATGTAATAGTCTATATATAAAAACAAATAATAAGATATCATCTCATTAAAACATAAGTTATGGAGAGATATCTTATGGTAAAATTGAACGCGCTTGATCTATTGGAGAAAAACGGTAAAACAAAGTACTGGCTTTACAAGCAACTCGGCATGAGCTATCAAAACTTCAGCAAAATGATAAATAACCAAACCCGCTCAATCCGTTATGAAAACATCGAAACTCTCTGTCTGCTTTTCAACTGCACACCAAACGAGCTGTTTGAAATAACAGATGATTAACCTGCAACCCACCTGACCTGCGTACGCGACAGAATTGGAATGATCCCTTTGAAAAGTAAGAAATCCCTTTCGATTTCTTACTTTATGAAAATCTTGTGTTTGTCGTTGAAACGCTATATATTGGTAATAACAAAGTCCTCGTCCGTTTCAAAAAGGTATCCAAAAGGTTAGTTCTTAACATAAACCGAAGAAGGCGGTGATATCAATGGACAAGATCACAGCACAGGACGCGGCTATTAAATGGAACGTTTCTCTCCGTCGGGTACAGGATTACTGCAAGAACGGACAAATACCCAATGCAGAACGCTTTGGTCATAATTGGATGATACCGTCCGACGCTGAGAAGCCCCCTGACCGCAGGCGCAAGGACACAAAGTCGGATGACATCCCGAAAGGATACCTCCTCCGCAAAAGCCCCTTTCTTGACATGACCGACCTGTACTGCGAGGCAGGCACAGCCGACAGGCGCATTGAAGAGCTTTGTTATAACGTAGAAACACAAGCGTTGTTCGAAGCGGCCATTACATACAGCCGCGGCAAGATCGACGAGGTCTACAGCCACGCACGTTATTTTCTTGATAATCATGATGAGTTCTATGCGGTCGTTTCAGGTGGTATTCTGTTGTCGCTTGTTGCCATGTGGAAGGGAGATATCCAGCTTTGGAATGAGGCGCGCAGATATTTGATCGACGCCCCCTGCAGAGATGACGTAGACAGGGATGTACTCGCTCTTTCTATTGCTGCCGCTGACAGCGCCATTCGCAATACCAACGACTTTCCCAAGTGGTTTACGAAAGGCTGCTTTGAAAAGCTGCCTCGTGATGCGCTCCCTGCGGCAAGGGTGTATTATTGCAGATTTCTTATGATCTCTGCGCAGGAATTAGCAATGGGTAATATTGAGATCGAGGGCCTTAAGGGTCTTGCCCTCATGAAGACCCTGCCTTTTATAATCGAACCTATGATCTCGCAAATGGTTTCAGACAGGGTCATTTTAGCAGAGATATATCTTCGTCTGGTTTGCGCCATCATCTACCATCAGGGCGGTGACATGGAAGCGGCGACCGAGCATGTCGATAAGGCTATCCGGCTCTGCCTCGCGGACGGCCTTTACGGCCCGTTAGTCGAGCACCGCCGTCAGTTAGGCTCCTTTCTTGATGACCGCATTGCTGTCGTTGACCCTCAGGCATTAAAAACGGTAAAGCAGCTCCATAAGCAATTGCATTTGGGTTGGACGAAGCTGCATAACGCCGTGCTCAAAAAAATGGTTGCCGCGCACCTGTCCCCAAGAGAGCACGAGGTAGCACGTCTTGTTGTATTTGGTTTTTCCGACCAACAGATAGCAAAACGGTTGTTTATATCGGAATCGTCGGTCAAATCTTTAGTCAGGTCGGCGAAAAACAAAACCGGTGTTGAAAAAAGACGTGAATTGATCGATTATATTTGACTTAAATCAAAAATATCTACTTTTTTTACCTTTTTAGGTGGATGAAATTTTTATAAAAACCTTTACACTATTTTTATAGCGTGAAGGTTTTTTATTTTGTGTCGGATGAAACACAGGGATAAAAAACCTTTTTCTAAAATAAAACCGTTCAAATGTCAGAATGTGCCAATTTTCGACAACAGCAATACATTATAATGGTAAAAAGGGGAGGACGCATATCCCCAAAAAAATAAAAACTTTCCCCTGCAAAAAACAAGTAAAGGAGAATGAACATGAACAAACGATTAAAACGGACCCTTGCCTCGCTTACATCGGTTTGTCTGCTGGTATCGAGTCTGGCAATGTCGGCATTTGCAACCCAACAAAGCGCTGACAACGTCAGTATAAAGCAAATGAGATCCCTTGCCGAAGCGGACATAAGCGTTACCCGAACGGGAGGCACAAGCGATGTTCCCTTTATTCTTGAGCGGACCTACAACACCGAGCTTACCGGCGATATGATGCTCGGCGTAGGCGTGTCGAGTGTCATCACCTACGATGTTGTCGCCGATCTGGGCACATATGACATCGGGGACGCATTCGAAAGCAACTTTTCGTTGCTTTACGGATACAACAGCATCAAAAGGACCGACAATCTGCACTATGTATATCAGGTCGGCGACCTTGTGATAACGGCCACCCGTATCGCAGGTGAAACCCTTTCAACGGTAAACCTTAACTTCTCTGCTACATACAACGGTGTGCCTCTTGATACACTCTCAACAGAAACCACCGTTTTAGGTGTTAACCATGGTAACTCTCTTTCAAGCGCAGACCGCCTTGCCAATGTCACCGAATTTTGCAATTACCTGCTCGACAACAATATAAATACCCATTGGATAGTTTATGAAAACGAACAGCCTAAGGTTGACCATTGGTTTTCCTTTGAGATGCCTCTGTCGGTAAAAATGCGAGATGGGGTCATCAGTATTTCTGCGCTTGGCACCAAAACCATCCAGTTTGCTTTGCCTGCTGATGCAAGCTTTGATAATTCAAACGTTGCTCTGACCGTGCAGACCCTCGGTGGCTCGCAGCTCGTCGGCTTATGCAACTGGAACACTTCATATGAGGAAAAAAATACCGCTGTTGACATCGGTGTTGGATATAAAAATGAAGATATGCAGACCCTTGCCAACGCCGATATCTCAGTTGTACGGACAAGCGGTACAAGCAACATTCCTTACATAAGCTCTCGCACCTATAACACCGAGCTTACAGGTGATGTTTTACTTGCTGCAGTTGCCTCCAGCACCAAGGCACACATTGCCACTGCCGATTTTGGCACCTATGATATAGGTCCATGGTTTGACTGCAATTTCTCTCTGCTTTATAATTATAATTTTACCCGCACCGATAACCTTCACTATACGCTTCAGGTCGGTGACCTTGTTATCACCGCTACTCGTATCGTAGGAGAAACCAATGCTACTGTCAATCTCGATTTCTCAGCAACCTATAACGGAGTGCCCCTCGAGGTTCGCAACGGCGGAAGCACTGTTTTCGGTGTTTCTCAGGGAAATGCTATTTCAACTGACGACCGCCTTGCCAACGTCACCGAGTTCTACAACTACCTTGTTGACAACGGCATCGGCACCGACTGGCTGATCGCAGATAGCGGACAGCCGATAACAAACTTCTGGTACGCCTTCGAGATGCCTTTGTCGGTAAAGCTTCGCAACGGCGTTGTTAGCGTCATCAGCCAATCAACAAGATCCATCGACTTCATTCTGCCTGACGACGCAAGCTTCGTCGGCGCTCAGGTCAAGCTGTCCGAGGAGACCTTCGCAGGAAACCAGATCGTCGGCTTATGCAACTGGTCGGGCACCTATGCAGCCCCTGTTAAGAGCGAGCCTCATTTCTCAGGTGCAAACCTCAGCGTCGGCGATGGCATCGGCATCAATTTCTATGTGCCGGACATCCTCCTGCTTGACTATGACAGCACCTATGCCACCGTTGCCTACGATGTAGACGGCGACGGAACCGACGACACCGTCAGGATCGACCCTGTCGCATATACAAGCGGTGCGGATTATCAGAAGTACACCTTCAACGAGCTTACGCCCGACCGCATGGCAGACGATATTTATATCACCCTCTACGGCGTTAAGGACGGACAGGCTACCCAGATAGCAGGCCCGACAGGCTATTCAGTAAGACAGTATGCCATTAATGCATTTTCTGCTACCCTTAGTCCTAAGAGCAATCTCTACGGCAACCTTGAGCTGCGCAGACTGCTGGCCGATATGCTGACCTACGGCGAGGCAGCAAGAGTTTATGCAGGCTCAAGCTCCGAGTCCATCCTCGCCGATTGTAGCTGGGTGACCGCTTATGCGTCGAGCGGCACTGTAGCTAACCAGTCCTCTGC
Source organism: uncultured Eubacteriales bacterium (assembly GCA_964505515.1). GTDB lineage: Bacteria > Bacillota > Clostridia > Oscillospirales > Acutalibacteraceae > RGIG2206. The sequence goes on from CAZDIN010000017.1 coordinate 6,877, forward strand.
AGACGTTGAAAGCATCACCTATCTTGACAATACAGTTTCTGCTTCAACCGCTCATCTTAACTGGTCTGCGGTCGAGTTGAATCTGCGCGCAACTCCGCGCTTTGTATACACCTTCGCGCTTACCTCTAACTCAAGCGGCAGCCTTTCCGACTACGCCCTTGTCATCGAAAAAGACGGAGTCGCTACCCAGTATTCGCTTTCATCGGCTCAGCTTGACTCCCAGACGGGCAGCTATACCTATAGTTTTGACGGGCTGACCGCCGCCGACATGTCAAAGACGGTGAGCGCATACTTCGTTGACGCTAACGGCAACACCGTCAGTGCCGTCTACGACTACAGCGTTGAGAGCTTCGCCTACAACTGCTTCGAGCAGACCAACGGCGGTACTCAGGCCTCCGATTCCGTCAGCCTTGCGCTCTATGATCTGTCACAAGCTCTCGTTCGCTACGGTGTTTCGGCAAAGGCTTACGTCGACGCCGTCAACCTCGGTCAACTTGTAGCCTATCCCGAATATGACGAGCGCATAGTGCGCGACTACTCCTACTCAGTCAGCGTCACCAAGGGTGAGCGCACAGTTGACCTTACCTGCTACAACCACACCGACTCAGTCGCTGCCTCTCCGCGCACCGTCAACGGCGATATGTACCGCCGTTTCTGTGAATTCGCATTCTCGGGCAGTCAGGTGCGGGTCGATGTAACGGTACATTCCGACTTCGATTCCTACACCGTTATGCCCTCCGCAAAGGAATTTACTACCACACGCAACGGCAACGTTATCTCGGTCTATCTTGATGAGCCCGAATACTTCCTCATCAAGCTCGATGATAAGGACGACTCTATCCTCGCTGTCTTTGCCGACGAGCCTGAGACCGATGTGCCCAGCAAGGACGACCCGAACGTCCTCTACATCAACGGCTGGTACGAGCCAACCGATGCAGAGGGTAACAAGCTCACTGTTTTAGACATCGACCAAGCAGGAACTACCGTTTACCTTGCACCCGGCTCGGTACTCAATGCACGCCTTCATATCAATGCTCCCAGCGTCACAGTAAAGGGTCGTGGCATGATCCTTGATCCCTACGGTGATGTTTACAGCACCGATACGACCGAATCGGACGACACTGCAACCCAATATTTTATTCATGTAACAGGTGACAACTGCGTCGTCGACGGCATTAAGTTGATCGATGCGCGTGATTTCAACTTTGTTGTAGCCGCCTCCTACTTGACCGCTACAAATATTAAGATGCTCGCCAGCGAAATGTGCACCGACGGTATCAGCCAGTGGTCAGGCGATAACAACATATACCGTCATTTCTTCATATACAACGGCGATAACGCGCTTGTCATCAGCGGCGGTGAAAATATTCTGTTTGAGGATATCACCGTTGGTACGATCTGCTGTGCTGTTTTCCCACAGTCGAGCGTGGGCACAAGCACGATCAATGACCTTTATGTATTCCGCGCCGACGAGGGTCTGTTCCGCAACTGCTATAACTACAACAGTCTGCAGCGCACCTTCTCTATGACCCTCAACAACGTCAGTGCCGTTGACTGCGACCATTTCCCCTTCATCTTCCATGCTTATAACATGGGAACCGCAGCGAAGACTATCACCTTTAATAACCTTGCGGTACCGGTTGCCACAGGCTCCAACACTCTCGGTCAAGGCGACGGTAGTACCATTCTTATCCAAAACGTTACCGGAAACCTCGATACCAATAACTACACACTGACCTTTAACGATCTTTCGGTCGGCGGTCAGGCTGTCACCGATGCCTCTGAACTGCCACAAAATGTAACCGACGGCAACACTATAGTTGTCACCGGTAGCGGCGCACAGGATATGCCGACCTTACCCGAAACTAACTCAGGCTCTGTGATAGTCGACGGCAAGATCTTTATCGGTAACCGTCAGCTTATCACCGAGGCAAAGGCTGTCCTGCAAAACGGTGAATGGTATGTTCCGGCTCAAGCAGTATGCAGCGCTGTCAACAGAACCGTACCTGAAACCGTAACCGACATCAACGGCACTGCTTATATATCACTTTCAGAGCTTGTATCGAACAGTATAGCTGTATCAGCAGCCTATGATGCAACTGCAGGCAGAATCAACATCACTCCGCCTACAAGTGACCTCGGCAACCTTTTGGATTGGTTTACCACCGATGCCCATTCCCGTTGGTCAGAGTATGTGTGCTACGAAGTACATATGGTACATCTGTCTGAGTATGACCAAAACAGCTTCAAGCTCATCCGCTCTTCCACAAGCGGTGTTGCGGCAGGCGCGTCATATAACCTGACCGAACAAATGCAGCAGTACGGCGCCGGTACATATACCCTGACCTTTGATGTGCGTTCTTCTACCGCCAGCGCGGTCGGTGTAAAAATAGAGACCAAAACCGGAACACAAGCGAACATCGCCTATAATTCGGCAGGCTCGCCTACATCCGAATGGACTACTGTTACCGTGACCTATCAGCTAAACTCTGCTGTTACCAACGGAGTTGACCCCAACAATATCTCCAATGCGTCGTTGGTTATTTATTCATCAGTTGCGAATGCGGAATTTGAGTTCTGTAATGCAACGATGACCTTTACACCCGCAAGCTGATTTCTTCTTCGAATCAGTTCCGCATCCTCGGAGGGCACCTTTCCCAAGGTGCCCTCTGTTTATCTATGTAGTATTTCGTGCGCGAGATATAAAACCACGCTATTCTCTATCTTATAAACGCGGATAAACAGGCTCTGCCTGAAAAAATTTTATAAAAATTTCAGCACCGTTGCATGAGTTGTTGCAACGGTGCTTAGTTTTTGCCCTATTTATGAGAGGAGTTTTAATCCTGCTGCAGATGGCGGACGACGGATGCCATTCTTCCGTCGGGCAGAGCAAGCAGGGAAAACACGCCGACTCGAACGGGGAGCATGACGCCCTCTTTAATTGCGCGTATGGGGAGGGACGCGAAAAAGTAGGGCCAGATAGCCTCGGGGCTGTACAATATGGCAAGTGCCAACGTATTAAGCCCGAGGTTTATCACCACCGTCACAAATACATTGACAGTGACGATGTTTATCATCATGCGTTTTTTCGATATTGGCGAATTTATCCGTCTTTTGCAGGCAAGCCCGAATAAAAGGCCGCTGAGTGCCGACGTCACGGTCAGCATCGGATTAAGCGCGCCTGCAGGCATCAGCACCGCGCTGACAAGATCACCCAGACCGCCGGTCAGCATGCCCTCAACGGAACCAAGCCATATAGCGCTGACCGCCACCGCAATAAAGCTGAAGCTGATCTTGACCGATTCGGTCGGAAAGACGACTAAAAATCGGTCGAGGACAAAATACAGCGCGATCATCATCGCCGTAAAGGTCACACGGATGATAGCCTGACGCGACGATAATTTTTTTCCTTCATTTTTCATAAAAAACACCCTCCCTTTGCCCAACGCTAAATAAAGGGAGAGTAACTCATCCGGTTATTTAACAGCGGGATGCAATCGGCGCACCGCAAGAAGCATCTTTTCGTCCGCTCGGCAACTCCCCGTCCGAGCAGCACTTAACGCGTGCCGATTTACTCTGTTTTCACATTAAGATTATACACAATTGACCCTACTTTGTAAACCATTATTTTTATTTACTTTAATTTTCAAAAAAAGAATAAAAACTTGTTGAAAAACAGCGCGATTTTCCTTGAAGTTCTGAGGGTTTTGTGGTATGATTAAGGAGGTAATTTATATCTAAATTTCAACCCTTCCTGTATATAGGTTTTCATAAGAATAAAGTCGTTAAAAGGAGTTGCTTTTAAGTGCAGAATTATAAAGACCTTTGGTCAGAAATTTCAAGCTACTGCAGTACTAAAATTTATAAGGTTGCCTTTTCTTTGTGGTTCGAAAATATCAAGCCGTTGTCCTTTAACGGATTTGAGTTTACAGTTTCGGTGCCCTCTGAAATGTTCCGCAACGTCGTTTTGCAAAACTACATACAGTATATTGACGAGGCTTTTATTGAGAGGGTCGGTATCCCTGTAAAGCTCACCATTCTCTGCGAGGATGAGATGGAGTCGGATGCACCGCAGATCGAGGATATCATGGCGTCCTACACCTTCAGCAACTACGTCATGGGTGACAGTAACCATTTTGCCTATGCCGCGTCGATGGCGGTGGCGGAAAATTTCCCCGTCATCAAGTATAACCCCCTCGTCCTTTACGGAAACTCAGGCGTTGGTAAGACCCACCTTGCCCTTGCCATATTCAATTACATCAAGGCAAAGCATCCCGACAAGAAAATGCTCTACATGCGCACCGAGGATTTCACCAACGAGGTCATCACCGGTATCCATGAGGGCAGGATGAGGGATGTGCGCGACCGCTTCCGCACCGTTGATATCCTACTGCTCGATGACATTCACTCTATCGCGGGTAAGGACGCCGTTCAGGAGGAGTTTTTCAACACCTTCAGCGCACTCTATCAGGACAATAAACAGATAATCGTTACCTGCGACCGTCCCGTTCGCGACGTCAAGACCCTTGACGACCGTATCAAGAGCCGCTTGACGCAGGGCCTTAACTGTGACATTCAAGCCCCTGACTTTGAGACCCGCGTCGGAATCATCCGCCGCAATGCAAAGCAATTTGATCTGACACTTGAGGACGACATCGTTTTCTTCATCGCTGAACAGATACGTCAGAACATCCGTCAGCTTGAGGGCGTCGTTAAAAAGCTGCATGCCATCGTTGAGTTTGACTCGACCGAGATCAACAAGGCTATTGTTAACAACGTTATCCGCGATATACGCAGTGACTGTCAGCCTGAGCCTATAACCGTCGAGAAGATCATCGAGGAGGTCGCGCGCACCTATCAGGTCAAGCCTGAGGAGCTCACCTCAAAGGTTCAAAATGCTAAGATCTCAAAGGGTCGCCAGATCGCAATGTACGTCATCCGCGAGGTGACTCAGATGCCGCTCGGCGATATCGGCAGTTATTTCGGCCGCGACCATTCGACCGTTCACTACGCAACCAAAAAAGTAGAGAAGATTCTTCATCAGGTACCGCGTGAAAAAGAGATGGTAGAGGACATAATCAAGAATCTTCAGGCGCAGTAAGTTTTCAACCGTTTCTTACACATTCCACAATCAGTTTTCCACAAATTGTGAAAAGGGCTGTTTTTTCCATTTTTTATCCACACCGCTTAAAGCGCCTTTAACAATCCAAAAACTGCGTTTTCCCGTTGGAAAAGCGGAGAAGTAACGGTTTTCCAAAATTTCAACCCCTCTACTACTGCTACTATATAATTATTATTTATTATTATAAACGAAAGGCGGAATTTTTCATGATCCTTACCTGCAGCCGTCAGGCATTAAGTGATGCAGCCAATCACATTTCCCGTATCGTTCCTTCAAAATCCACCTACCCTGCACTTACAGGTATTCTTTTCAATGCAAAGGGCGGTCAGCTTACCCTTTCGGGCTATGACCTCGAGATAGGAATGGTCACCACCATTGATGCAAACGTCGAGGAAGCAGGAAGCATCGTTCTTGAAGCAAAGCTGTTTTGCGATATCGTTCGACGCCTGCCGGATCAGACGGTGTCGATCAACGTTAATGAGCGCAATCTTTGTCAGATAGTGTCGGGTAAGTCGCTCTTCTCTCTTATCGGTATAAACGCCGATGAGTTTCCCGAGCTTCCTTCGGTTCAGGACGGAACCTCGGTCGAGCTTGACGGTAATATGCTCGAATCGATGGTGCGCCAGACCATTTTTGCAACGGGTGATCCCAACGGCTCACGTCCTGTTTTGAGCGGCATAAAATATGAGGTTCAAAACGGCGAGCTTCGCTTGATCGCAGTTGACGGCAACCGCTTGGCTGTACGCTGTGAGAAGATCGCAAGCGAGAAGGAAATGTCCTTCATCGTTCCTGCAAAGGCGATGAGTGAGGTCATCAAGCTCATGGGCGAGGAGGAAAGTGTTAAACTGAGCGTTTCCAACCGCCAGATCGTATTTGATATCAACGGCTACAACCTTATTTCGCGGCTTCTTGAGGGCGAGTTTATCAATTACCGCCGCACCATTCCTGCTTCAACTACCACAAAGGTGGTTGCAAACACACAGGATATGATCGAAACCGTCGAGCGTATCTCGCAGGTCATTATCGAAAGATTCCGCACTCCTATCACCTGTCTGTTTGAAAACGGAGTGTTTCATGCAAGCTGTGTGACCGAGCTTGGTCATGCGCAGGATGAAATGGTCGTCAAGACCGAGGGCGAAAGCATGAAGATCGGCTGCAACAGCAGATTTTTACTTGATGCTCTGCGTGCCGCCGAGACGGATGAGATCGAGATCAGCATGAGCGGCCCGATCTCTCCCATCGTTATCAGACCGACCAACGACAGTGAAAGCTTCCTTTTCATCGTACTGCCGGTGCGCATCAAAGAGGCTTAAAATATGACCGAGCGTAGTGTAAAGATCACCACCGAGTTTATACGGCTTGACAGTCTGCTGAAGCTTGCGGGCGCAGTCGGTACCGGCGGTCATGCAAAAATGGTCATCCTTGACGGACAGGTTTCGGTCAACGGAGAGGTCTGCCTGATGCGCGGTAAAAAGCTTTATAACGGCGATGTTGCCGAATTTGACGGAGAAAGGATAACCGTCACTTCTCAGGAGGAGTAAAGGGTGAAAATTAAAAACATCACCTTTGAAAATTTCAGAAATCTGCAAAACGGCGAATTGGTTGCCGACGGCGGAATCAATGTGATTTACGGCAATAACGCGCAGGGAAAGACCAATCTTATTGAGGCGATGTGGCTTTTTTCGGGTGCGAAAAGCTTTCGCGGTGCGAAGGAAGCCAATCTGGTCCGTACAGACGCTGATTTTGCGCGGCTCGAAATGGATTTTTTTGCAGATCAGAGAGAGCAGTCTGCTTCTCTTGTGATAGGCGGTGGACGGGTTGCGACCCTCAACGGCGTAAAGCTGAGGTCTGCGAGCGAGCTTGCGGGAAATTTCAGGGCTGTGGTGTTTTCTCCGACACATCTTTCTCTTGTCAAGGACGGACCGAGCGAGCGGCGGCGTTTTCTTGATATGGCGATATTTCAGATATGGCCGAAATATGCCTCGCTTTATCAGGAGTATGCCCATTGTGTCGTTCAGCGAAATGCAGTGTTGAAGGATCTGCGGTTTAATTCGCAGTTGTTTGACATGCTCGACGTCTACGAGGATGAGATCGCCAAAAAAGGATCAAGGATAATCGCATACCGTAAACGGTATGTTGACCTGATAAAAAAGCACGCCGAGGAGATCTACGGCGGCATCTCAAGAGGAAAAGAAGCGCTTGAGTTGGAATATGAAACGGTTTTATGCGGCGAGGATGCACAGGTGCTCTTGCAGGAGCTGAAAAAAGCCCGCCCGACCGATATGCAGGTCGGCACGACCTCGGTCGGACCCCACCGCGACGATCTTGCCTTTTCGGTCAACGGAATGTCAGCGCGTCAGTTTGCCTCGCAGGGTCAGCAGCGCAGTACTGTGCTTGCGGTAAAGCTTGCAGAGGCGGCGGTGCTTAAAGAAGTGGGCGGCGAGCAGCCCGTGGCATTGCTTGACGACGTTATGAGCGAGCTTGATGAGTTCCGTCAGGACTATATTCTTAACCATATCCGCGATTGGCAGGTGTTTTTGACCTGCTGCGACCGAAATTCAGTCGGTCTGATGAAGCAGGGGGCGGTCTTCCGTATGGAAAAGGGCTGCCTGACGAAAGAGGGATGACAAATGTATCTGCATTTAGGTCACGACACCTTGGTGCGAATGGAGGATGTCATCGGCATATTCGACCTTGATACCTCGACCATCGCAAAGAATACGCGAAATTACCTTGCGAGAGCCGAAAAGGCGGGGGACGTGGTGAGCGTCACCTCAGACCTGCCAAAGACCTTCATCGTCGTAAAGGACGACAAGCGGCCGTCGGGTCAAACGGTCTATCTTTCCCAACTGTCCTCTGCGACCCTCTTGAAAAGAGCGGGGCAGATGAGTAAATATGAATTTTAGAAACCTTACAATTAAAGCCTGTGAATAACGGCAGAATGGAGTTTTGGTGTGAGTAACGAAAACAGCAGCGTAAACATTCTGAATTCGGCGGTCACCGAAAAGTACGACGAAACGCAGATTCAGGTGCTTGAGGGACTTGAAGCGGTCAGAAAACGCCCCGGTATGTATATCGGATCGACGGGTGAGCGGGGTGATAAGAGACGTAAAGAATACGCCCTTGTCCTTGAAAAACAGCTT
>CAZDIN010000018.1:0-14780 GCA_964505515.1 uncultured Eubacteriales bacterium
GCCGCTGTCCTTAGGCATGAACTGCCAGATCTCCTCGGCGGTAAAGGCGAGGATAGGCGCGAGCATACGGGTCAAGGCGTTAAGGATCTTATAGATCGCTGTCTGCGCGGCGCGGCGTGTTTCGCCCGTCGTCTTTTCGACATACAGGCGGTCCTTGATAACATCAAGGTAGAAGTTAGACATATCAACAACGCAGAAGTTATGAACCGCGTGATAGATGATATGATATTCAAACCGATCATATGCGCCCTTGACCTTGTCGATAAGGTCGTTCAGGCGAGCCAGTGCCCACAGGTCGATCGCTTCAAGCTTATCGTCGGCCACCGCATCGGTATCGGGATCAAAGTCACCGAGGTTGCCCAGAATGAAGCGGGCGGTGTTGCGGATCTTCCGATAGCTTTCGGAGAGCTGCTTAAGAATGTCCTTCGAAACGCGGATGTCGGCGTGGTAGTCGCTCGATGCGACCCACAGACGCAGAATGTCTGCGCCGTACTGGTTGACTATCTCCTCCGGCTCAATGGTGTTGCCGATAGACTTGGACATCTTCTTGCCCTCACCGTCGACGACCCAGCCGTGAGTTACGATCGTTTTATAGGGGGCAATTCCCTTTGTCGCGACCGAGGTCAGCAAGGAGGACTGGAACCAGCCACGGTACTGGTCGGCACCCTCAAGATAAAGGTCCGCAGGGAATTTAAGGTAATCTCTCTCATCAAGAACAGCCGCATGGGTCGAGCCTGAGTCGAACCAAACGTCCATGATATCGCTCTCTTTGCGGAACCTTACGCAACCGCATTTGGCACAGTGTGTGCCTGCGGGCAGAAGCTCTTCAGCCTCTCTTGCATACCATGCGTCTGCGTCTTCCTTACGGAAGATGTCGGCAACAGAGCGAATGGTATCGTCGTTGATAAGCTGTTCTCCGCATTCTTCACAGTAGAAGATCGGAATCGGCACGCCCCATGTACGCTGACGCGAAATGCACCAGTCTGAGCGGTCCTTAACCATGTTGGTGATACGGTCCTCACCCCATCCGGGGATCCACTCGACCGTTTTGATGGCCTCGACAGCAGCCTCCGAGAAGTCAGCGATAGAGCAGAAGCACTGCTCGGTGGCACGGAAGAGGATGGGAGATTTACAACGCCAGCAATGCGGATACTGGTGGATGATCTTGGCAAGCGCAAACAGGTAGCCCGTTGCATCAAGATGCTTTGCGATCTCCTTGTTCGCCTCATCGGTGGTAAGACCTGCAAAACGACCTGCATCCTCGGTCATGACGCCCTTTGCATCAACTGCGACCACCATAGGTACCTGCTTATAGTTGCGGCACACCTCAAAGTCATCTACGCCGTGACCGGGGGCGGTATGAACGCAACCCGTACCGCTCTCCAGGGTGACGTGGTCACCGACAATAATGAGCGACTCGCGGTCAAGGAAGGGATGAGCGGCGGTCATGAGCTCAAGCTCGCTGCCCATAAGGGTGCCGACCGTCTTATACTCTGTGATGCCTGCGGCCTGCATTGCAGATGCAGCAAGGTCGGTCGCCATGACATAGTACTCGCCGTTAGCCTCGAGCAAGCTATACTCGTAGTTAGGGCCAACGCAAATGGCAACGTTGCTCGGCAGGGTCCACGTGGTCGTGGTCCAGATCACGAAATAGGTCTTTTCCAGATCGGCGCCGAGCTTGGCAAACTTGCCGAAGTCATCGGTCACCTTGAATTTTACATAGATAGAGTGGCAGGGGTCCTCTGCATACTCGATCTCGGCCTCTGCGAGCGCAGTCTGGCACTCGGGGCACCAATAGACAGGCTTCAGGCCCTTGTAGATGTAGCCCTTCTTCGCCATTTCGCCGAATATCTCGACCTGACGGGCGACAAATTCGGGCTTAAGGGTCAGGTAAGGATTGTCCCATTCGCCAAGGACACCAAGACGCTTGAACTGGTCGCGCTGGCTGTCGACAAAGCCAAGCGCAAACTCACGGCAGAGCTTACGCAGCTCAAGGGGTGATATCTGCTCGCTCGACTTTTTACCTGCCTGCTTGCGAGCCTTCAGCTCGGTGGGCAGACCATGGGTGTCGTATCCCGGTACATAAGGTGCCTTGAAGCCGCTCATATTCTTATAGCGAACGACAAAGTCCTTAAGTATCTTATTCAGCGCAGTACCTAAGTGTATCTTGCCGTTGGCATAGGGAGGGCCGTCGTGAAGAACATACAGCGGCTTCCCCTCGTTTCGAGCAAGGATCTCCTCATAAAGGTTATCCTTATACCAGTTTTCCAACGCCTCCGGCTCGCGAGTAGGCAATCCGGCACGCATCGGGAACTCGGTCTGCGGCAAATTCAACGTATTGTTATAGTCCTGTGGCATGGTGACAATTCTCCTAAACTATCTTGATTTCTGATATGTTGGCTGATTATTCCTCGTCGTCATCAATGATGACCGAAAATCCGCCGATCCGCTGAGGCTCAGGCTGAGTTTCTTCGGCGATCTCGACCTGAGGCGCCTCCGCCTCGGTAAGCTCGGCAACCTCGTCGACTGCATCCGCAGCGGCGGTCTCGTTAGCCTTCATTTCGTCATATATCTTAACAAGGTTTGAGCCGCTGTCGGCATTTTCCTCCTGCGGCGCGGCAACGCTTTTGACAAGCTCAACCGTTTCGTTGGGAAGCTGCTCGATAAGGCGGATGTGCTCCTTATACTGCTCGATAAGACGGGCGCGGAAGGCCGCGACCTCGTTCTTCATTGAGGCAAGCAATATCTCCTGCTGTGCCTGACTTTCGCCGGTTGCGCGCGCCATTTCCTCGGTGGTGCGCTTGGCGTTTTCCAAAAGATCGGCCGCCTTCGCCTTGGCGGCTTCAAGCATCTGTGCGACCGCCTTTTCGGCGTCCTCGGTCGCCTTGGCAACCTCAGCCTCACGCTCAGCAAGCAGTGAATCTGCCTTTGCCTGAGCCGTTGCGACCACTTCGTCCGCCTTTGCCTGAGCCTCTTCGGTCACCTGACTTGCAAGCTTCTGTGCATTAACAAGGGTCGCCTGAATGATGGTCTCTTCTTTCTTCAGGTCTTCGATAATGCGCTGCATATCGCGTACCTTTTTCTCATAAAAGCTGACGGTCTCAGCAACCGATGAGATCAGTTCGTCGACCTCCATGTCCTTGTATCCGTTTCTTCCGACCTTGGTAAACTGGTAGTTCAAAAGCTGTTCCGATGTGATCATGCTAAACCTTCCTTTCTTCTGATAGACCAATGTTTATTTATATATATTTCTGTGCTTTAAGGACGATTCGTCCCTTACGCGTAGTATCCTCGCAACTGTCGATGCGGAACTTTCCCTTTCCTCTGACCGACAGCTTATCACCGTCGCGAACGATAGCGCTCACCTTATCACATTCGATGCCGTTGAGGGCGACCAGACCACCTTGTATCCACTCGGTTGCCTTTGCACGCGACGTGGCGCACAAAGCCGCCGCCACGCCGTCAAGGCGCATGGACGCGACCGTTTCGGTCACCGGCCGCAATCGGTATGCCGCAGGCAGAGGCTCGCAAAAACCTTCGGCAATATTTACGCCCTCGCCGCCGACCTTGCTCAACTGGGTACAAACGAACTGAGCCACCGTTTCGGACACAAACACGACCGCACGTCCTTCTTCGATCAGGATGTCACCGACCGATTCCCTCGTAATACCGAGGCTCATCAGGCTGCCGAGCACGTCGCGGTGGGTAAGCCTTGCGGCAGGCCGAAAAGTAAAGGTCAGTGCAGTGATCGGCCAGCAGTCTTCCATACGCGACACAGCGTCATCATCGGGAAAGATGCCCAAAAGCACTCGCTGCGCATCGTCATAGCCGCCGAAAAACCGAAATTCCACGCCGCTGTGCTTACCTATCGCCTGTTGGCATACAGCCGCCGCGTGCTCGTCGAGAAAACCGATAAACTTTGGAACATACTTATCGCGGGCGAGGCGCTTTGCGTCATTCACCCGCGAGGTAAGAAGTCGGTCGTCGCTATCTGTTCTCGGCGACATGGTTAACGGTAGTAGCTGTCACGCTCTTCAAAGAAGACATCGCCCGAAACATCAACGTTGTTGGGGGTGATGACAAAGGTGTTGTTTGCGGCACGCTTGATCTGACCCTTGTTGGCATATGCAACGCCGCTCAAAAAGTCGACAAGGCGGCGAACGATCTCCTTAGGAGCGCTCTCAAGGTTCAAAACGACCGTACGCTTTGCGTTAAGATGATCGGCGATAGAGGGTGCGTCCTCAAATCGCTCGGGCTTGACCAAGACGACCTGAAGCTGTGCGCCCGAGCCGAAATTGACCACCTTATCGCGTGAGGAGGCGCGGGTCGATGCGAAGTCAAAACTCTTTTCTTCGGGAGCAGACTGTTCCTCCACTACCTCTTCATCTTCATACTCGCTGTCGACGGGTGTGAAGAAATCCTTGAACTTTTCTTTGAATCCCATAACGTGTCTCCTTATCTGAATTTAATTATTTTACTGATAATTCCGCCGACCGAACAGGACGGTTCCAAGACGTATGATATTGGCGCCCGATTCGATCGCCTGTTCGAAATCTCCGGACATTCCCATGGACAGATAGTCCATACTGATATTATCTATTCTTTTGCCCGAAATGTCAATAAACAGTTTATACATTTTATCAAAATATTGGGAAATTTCGCCCTCATTTTCACAAATGGGCGGAATTGCCATCAATCCTCGCACCCGAATGCCCTCAACTGCGGCGATTTCCCTTAAAAACGGCTCGGTCGCGTCGGCAGGTATGCCCGATTTTGCCTCCTCGTTTCCGATGTTGATCTCGACAAGCACATCGGTAACTATCCCTATGCGGCGACTCTGCTTTCCTATCTCCTCGGCAAGTCTTACAGAGTCGACCGATTCGATCATCTGCACCTTACCGACCACCGCCTTGACCTTGTTGGTCTGAAGTCTGCCGATGTGGTGCCGGCAGGCCGTTCCGTCAAGTCGGTCGAGCTTACCGCAAAGCTCCTGCACGCGATTTTCACCGATAAGCTTTATTCCGCTTGCGATAGCGTGGTTGATGACCTCGACGGGCACAGTTTTGGTCGCGGCGAGCAGGTGTATCTCCGACGGGTCGCGGCCCGCTCGCTTTGCGGCGGCTTCGACACGCTGTTTTACATCCGAATAGTTTTCGTCAAACCATTTTATGCGCTCGCTGATATCATCACAGGATCGGTTTTCCGTCATAGAGATTCTTTCCTTTCACAACAATGTCATCATACAGGTGCAGACCCTCTTCCAGCGGATCAACCTTTTTGCAGACCTTATATCCGTTGCCGTTGTACAATATCTCAACAGGTGTGAACTTGACAGATGAGCCGTTGAATACATATACTCCCCGTTTTCCGTCCTCAACGTTGATGGCCTGATCGCTCACACGCAGACCGTCATATCGCTTAAGGATTATCTGAAACGCAGGAGAACGCAGCTTTGACAGCTCGGTGTTCATGTAACTGCATTGGAACACCGCAACAGCCGTATCTCCCTTGGCGCTCTTGTTTACACAGGCAACCGTCACGGGAAGCTCCTTGACAGAAGAAGCAGGTATCTCGATGACCAACGAGCTGCCCTGACTGAGCAAAAGCGAATCGGCAAAGGACACCTCGGCGGCGATATACCACTGCATATCGCTGACCACCTTTCCGACAAAGGCGTCGTCGGTAACTGTGTCGTCCTTTTCGATCAGGGCAAACGCCTCGGGGGTGAGGCTTTCGATGTTGTCGGGGGAAAGGGTGCTCTCATATCCGTCAACAGACGAGATGAAATATCCCGAACATGGCGCGCTGACGGTGCCGATCACCTCGCCTGCAGAGGCGGCTATAGCATCCCGCTGGCTTTTCAGCGAGGCAATACGCGCGGAAAAATCTACGCTTGAGTCGGTGACGGCAAGGCGGCGGTTGAGCAAGGTCAAATATTCCTCACTGTCGTCCTTGAGGGTGGAGTAATCGCCGTCGGTTGCGCCGTTGAGCGTGCTTATCAGCGCAGACTGAAGCTGTTTATCGATCTGGTCGACCGAAACGACAATGTTTGAACCCATGCCCTGCAGGGTCTCAAGCGCCGCTATCTGCCGGTCGAGGTCGTCGATCTTCACCTGAGCCTGAGCCGCCTGACGCGAACCGTAGACAGATGCGATCGAGCCGCCGTTTGCAACCTTGCTTCCGTTAGCCACGGTATAACTGCAGACGCCCTGATACTCCGACGTTATCAGGTGCTCGTTACGGATGATATATGACTCGGTAACGGTGATACTCTCCTTTGCCGAAAAGGAGATCGCCGTTTCGGTCTTGATGCTGGTATATGGTACGACAAACGCATGATACACGATATAAGCCAGCAAAAGCACTCCCAAAAGGGATGCGCCTATCCGTTTTAAGACCGTCATGCTCGTTTCATCCTTTCGTAAATTACGGCAAGCGCCTGCGCCTCAATATCGTCGGCGCAGTCGGCGTAAAGCCAATGTATCTTTTCGTTGCGCCGAAACCAGCTCAGCTGGCGTTTTGCGTAACGTCGGGTCTGCTGTTTAAGTCGGTCAAGACATTCTTCAAAGGTTGCCTGCGAGTTGAAATACGGGGCAAGCTCCTTGTGTCCGATCGCCTGTGCGGAGGTGCCTGAGCCTTCCTGCAGGACAGCCCTTGCCTCCTCTACCAAGCCGTCGGCAACCATCAGGTCAACACGTCGGTCGATGCGGTCATACAGCTTCTGTCGGTCGGCAAAGGTTATGCCTATCCATATCGGGTCATAGGCAGATCCGCCGGCTTTTGAAGCCGCAAGCTGCTCGCTCATGCGGACACCTGTGCCGTAATATAGCTCCAACGCCCTGACGATCCGCTTACGGTCATTGGGATGCAGCCGCTCGGCGTATGACGGGTCAATGCCTGAAAGCTCGCGCAATAGGGCTTCGTTTCCCTCGGCTTCGGCACGCGCGTTAAGGTCGCGGCGCAAAGCGTCATCCTTTTTGCCCTCGGAAAAGCGGATACCCTCAAGCAAGGAATCTGCATAAAGCCCTGTTCCGCCCACGATGATAGGCAGTTTCCCACGCGAACGTACGTCTTCGATGACCCTTGCGGCATCCTCACAGTAGCGCGCAACACTGTACTCTTCGCAGGGGTCCGCAAAGTCGATCATATGATGAACCGCCGCACTCCGCTCCTGCGCTGTAGGCTGGGCAGTTGCGATGGGCATATCGCGATATATCTGCATTGAATCGCAGGATATTATCTCGCCGTCAAGCGCCCTCGCCACTGCAATTCCAAGCGCCGTTTTTCCCGACGCAGTGGGGCCTACGATGACGGGCAGCGTGATCTTAACCCTGCCGTCCAAACTGCTTCTCCAATTCCTTGCGGGTCAAGCGAAAGGCTACAGGCCGTCCGTGCGGACAGTAGCGGATGTCATCGCTCTTCGCAATACGCTCGGCGAGCTTTATCAGGTCTTCGCCCGATCGGTCACCGCCCTTGACTGCGGCGCGGCAGGCCATATTATGATAAAGCCAATCAAGACGGTCGATCTCGACCGAGTTTGCCTGCTTCAAAAAGCCGGCGGCTATCTCCTCGATAAGAGGTGCGGTATCACAATCACTCAGCACAGTCGGCACCGCGCGCACAAGCAGGCAGGAGCCGCCGAAATCTTCAAGCTCAAAGCCTGCATCGGTGATCTCATGAAGATGCTCGGTCACTGCGCTGTACTCGTCCTTGCTCAAGGTGACGGCTACAGGCTCCAACAGCATCTGCGCCTCGGTGTGCTGATGAGCTTTGAGCTGTTCGTAAAGGATGCGCTCATGCGCCGCGTGTTTATCGACGACAAGTATCTCGTCGCCGTTTTCAAACAGGGCATAGGTGCTGAACGCCTCACCTATCAGGCGAAGTACAGTTTCGTCCTCGTCGGTAGTAGTCCGAGCCGCCTCAGTCTGTTGGACAACAGGCTGTGCAGATGCTTGCTCAAGAGGTGCCTTTCGCGGCTCGGCAGTGTATTTCGGCGCAGGAGCACTGACGCGCACAGGCGCGGATGGCCTGCCGTCATCGACAAGCATATCAAGGTCTATCCTTGGGCGTGAAACCACAGGGACTGACCTCACAGGCTCAGTCCTCGCAACCTCAGGTTGCGGCTTTGCCGCTTCGGGTGCTTTCTGAGTAAAAGCAGTTCCGCTGTAACGAAGCTGCTGAGCCTGAGTGTTGGTTGCGGCAGAGCTGCGGAAGGGATTTTCAGCCAGCTTTATCTCGCCGAAGCCGTCCCCCTTTTGCAGAGTGGAACGGACTCCGTAGTATACCGTATCGAAAACAGATCTTTCATTCGTAAACCTGCATTCGAGCTTTGCAGGGTGCACGTTGATGTCCACCTGTGAATTCGGCATCAAAAGCTCCAGCACACATGCAGGGAATTTGCCCACCATGACCGAGCCTTTATACGCCTGCTCAAGAGCCGCCATCATGGTGTTGGATCTTACATATCTGCCGTTTATAAAAAAGTGTTGCATGCTGCGGCTTTTGCGCGCTTCGGTCGGGCGGCATATCAGTCCTCGCAGGGTCATTTCGCCCACGCGGTAGTCGACAGGAATAAGCCCTGCCGAAAACTCTCTGCCATAGACGGCGTAGACCGCCGCTTCGATGCCTCCCTTGCCGGAGGTAGAAAGCGCCTGCTTCCCGTCACGGATAAAGCGGAAGGCTATCTCGGGATGTGACAACGCCATGCGGTCGACCACTGCGGCGACTGCATTTGCTTCAGAGATGTCTTTTTTCAGAAATTTCATACGCGCAGGGATATTGTAGAAAAGGTCGCGCACGACGATAGTGGTGCCTTTAGGACAGCCTGTTTCAGAATGGGATATCTCCTCGCCGCCGTGAATAGAGTAGGCACAGCCGTCCTCCGAGCCTGTATTAGTCAGCATATCGACCTTAGCTACTGCCGCAACCGATGCCAGCGCTTCACCGCGAAAACCCAAGGTGCCGATACGGGCAAGGTCATCCTCGGTGCTGACCTTACTTGTCGCGTGGCGCAAAAATGCCACGGGCACCTCATCAAACGGGATGCCGCAACCGTTGTCGGTAATTCGCATATAGGTGATGCCGCCGTTTTGGATCTCAATAGTAATAGCGGAGGCTCCTGCGTCGATGAAATTCTCCACCAGCTCTTTTATGACGGAAGAGGGGCGCTCGACCACCTCTCCTGCCGCGATAAGCTCCGCGACGTGCTTGTCCAATACTCTAACAGGCATTCTGCGCCCTCCTTTTGCAAAATTACAAGGTCTAACCTATCTCCTTGGCTCTGCCCGCAAGCTCATGAAGCTTGCTCATGGCCTCGATAGGCGTCAAAACGTTGATATCAAGGACCCTCAGCTCGTCAACAAGCTGTGCTGCGGCGCGGTCCGAAAGGGTCATCTCCCCCTCCATGAAGCCACACTCCTGCTTTTTCATGGCAGACCTCGGCACAGCAATCTGCTGATTTTCCTCAAGACTGTTCAGTATCTTGTGAGCGCGTGCGACCACCTCGTCGGGTATGCCTGCAAGCTTTGCGACCTCTATGCCGTAGCTTCCGTCGGCACAGCCGCGAACTATGCGGCGCAGGAAGGTGATGTCGTCGCCGCGCTTTTTAACGGTCGTGTTATAGTTGCGGACCCCCTCAAGCTGATCCTCAAGCTCGGTCAGCTCATGGTAATGGGTAGCAAAAAGGGTCTTTGCGCCCAGCTTTTTGCGGTTGCAGACAAATTCCAGTACGCTCCTTGCGATAGCCATGCCGTCGAAGGTCGAGGTGCCGCGTCCGATCTCGTCAAAAATAAGCAGGCTTCTTTCGGTAGCGTTAGCGAGTATATTCGCTACCTCGCTCATTTCGACCATAAAGGTCGACTGACCTGCCGAAAGATCATCCGACGCGCCGACACGGGTGAATATCGCGTCGACGATGCCCACGTCGGCGGACTCCGCAGGCACAAATGAGCCTGCCTGCGCCATGAGAGTGATGAGTGCGACCTGACGCATATAGGTGGATTTACCGGCCATATTCGGTCCTGTGATGATAGCACAACGGTCGTTTTGCATATCGAGATGGGTGTCGTTGGGTACGAAGGGAAGCTTCGACAGGCTCTCCACAACGGGATGTCTGCCGCCCGTGATGGTTATGCGTCCGTCGACATTTATTCTGGGTCTTACATAGCGGTTGTCGTCGGCACTTTGTGCAAACGAGCAGAGCACGTCCAGTCTTGCTACAGCGGCGGCTGTGGTCTGGATGCGGACTAACTGCTCGGCGACCGAGCCTCTTATCCCGTCGAAGATATCTCTTTCCAGCCTTTCAAGACGGTCGCGTGCGCCAAGCACTCGGCTCTCGGTCTCTTTAAGCTCCTCGGTGATATATCTCTCACAATTGGTGAGGGTCTGTTTTCTTATGTAGCTGTCGGGAACGAGGCTGCTGTATGAGTTGGTGACCTCGATACAATAGCCGAACACCTTGTTGTATTTTATCCTCAGGTTTTTGATGCCTGTGCGCTCGCGCTCCTCGTTCTCGATTCGCGCGATGAAGCCGTGTCCGTCCTTGAGGTCTTCGCGCAGGGCATCTATCTCCTCGCAGTAGCCGTCGCGGATAACGTTTCCGTCCTTTAGTGTCAGCGGCGGCTGGTCAACGATGGCGGCGTTTATCAGTTCGCGCACGTCCTCAAGCTCGTCGATCTGAGCATAGACGTCCTTGAGGATGGAACTGCCGCAAAGGCTGATCCTGCCCTTTATCTCAGGCAGATGCGCAAGGGTATCCGCAAGAGAACGCAGCTCGCGCGGTGTAACACTTCCGTGAAGCACCTTCGACATCAGCCGCTCAAGGTCATATACGCCGCTCATGGCATTTATCAGCTCGGCACGGTTAACAGGGTCGGCGAGCAGCTCCTCGACGCCGTTTTGCCTCGAGATAATAGCGGCAGGGTTGAGCAGGGGCTGTTCAAGCCATGAGCGGATAAGCCTGCGTCCCATTGCGGTGCGGGTCTTGTCCAGAACGTGAATAAGCGAGCCGCGCTGATTACGCGAACGCATAGTTTCGGATATTTCAAGGCTGTTTCGCGTAGACAGATCAAGCCGCATATACTGCGCCTCTGTATAAATATTGACGCGGTTGATGCTTGCAAGTCCGACGCGCTTGGTCTCATAAAGGTATTCCAACGCCGCGCCGATGGCAGAAAGCTCGCTTGAGCCTTCGCCGATGCCAAGTGACGAAAGAGGCTCGGCAAAATGGTCGCAGACGGTCTTTTTGCAGTTGTTGGGGTCAAACTGACCGTCGGTACGGGTCTCCATACGGCATTTAACACGGGTGGAAAGAAACTCGGTCAGTCCCTCGTCGATCGCCGCGATACCGTTGAGCAGCACCTCGGAGGGCTGAAATCTGGCAAGCTCGCCGATCATCTTCGCCGTCAGACTGTCGCCCTCTACCCTTGTAAGATGCAGTTCACCCGTTGACGCGTCGACAAAGCAGATGCCTGCATCGGTGGTCTGCTTGCAGACGGCGCAGAGGTAATTGTTGCGGCCCTCCTCAAGCATACAGTCCTCGATAACAGTACCGGGGGTGATGACACGCACGATGTCGCGCTTGACCAGACCCTTGGTCTTGGCAGGGTCTTCCATCTGTTCGCAGATGGCAACCTTGTAGCCCCTGTCGACAAGACGGGACACATAGGTTTCGTAGCTGTGGTGGGGCACGCCGCACATGGGCGCCCTTTCCGCCAGTCCGCAGTCACGTCCCGTCAGGGTCAGCTCAAGCTCCTTAGACGCTAAGATCGCGTCATCGAAGAACATTTCGTAAAAGTCCCCGAGCCGATAGAACAGGATGGTGTCCTGATTCTCAGCCTTTATCTGCATATACTGTTGCATCATAGGTGACAGTTGCGCCATGGTCAGCCTCCAAAAATTTGATCTCTTTGCTTTTGAACTTCGGTTGCTCGGTCTTAGTGGCAGCCCGAACAGGTAGAACAGCTGCCCGAGCAGCCTGCTGCAGGCTCGCAGGTTTCGGGGTCCTCGCCCGAAATGCAGAGGTCGATAATAGCGTTCATGCGCGAGATGACCTCGTCGATGTCGTTTTTAGCGTTGTTGTAGGCCTGCATGTTTTCGTTTACCATGATGTCGGCGTAGACCTTGCGCAGCTCTGCGTTGAGGTTCTTTACCTTTTCGTCGTCGCGCTCGTCCTTGGTCATTTCTTCATCGACCTGCATTTTTATAAGATTGAATCTGCCGATAAGCGCCTGCAGGCCCTCGTCGGCATCGTTGGCGTCCTTTGCGGCGTAGAACGCAAGGTAACGCTTGTCCTCCTGAATAGCCTTGCCAAGCTGGCGTGCGGCTTCGATAATATCCATTTTGTCTATCTCCTTTTTGGTAAATTAATCAGATCTTCTCACCCTCAAGCACCCAGTTGAGCGCCTTTGTCACACGCACGTTCGCAAACTGTCCGACCAGTTCCTTTTGCGCAGAGAAGGTGATCCCGACGTTAGACGGTGTGCGTCCGAAAACGGTGCCGTCGTCGTGGTATTCCTCACACAAAACGCGGAACTCCTGACCCACATAGGAGGCGGTGCGCTTTGCGGCGACGGCTTCCTGCGCTTTCAGCAGGTCGCCCATCCAGCGCGCCTTTTCCTCATGGGAAACAGGGTCGGGCATCTCTGCGGCAGGGGTGCCCTCTCGGGCTGAGTATATGAAGGTGAACAGTGAGGTGAACTCCACCTCTTCTATAAGCGAAAGGGTGTCCTCAAACTCCTCGCGGGTCTCACCGGGGAAGCCGACGATGACATCGCTCGTCAGGCTGATGTCGGGCATCCTTTCCCTTGCCGCAGCGACAAGCTCAAGGTATCGCGCGCGGTCATAGTGGCGGTTCATGGCCTTGAGCACCCGATCGTTTCCCGACTGGAAGGGCAGGTGCAGATGCTTGCAGACCTTGTCGCAGTCCCTCATAGCGTCGAGCAATTCAAGGGTACAGTCTCTCGGGTGAGAGGTCATAAAGCGAAGCTGAAAGTCGCCCTCCAGATCGTTGAGCATCCTGAGCAGCTTTGCAAAGTCGATACCGTGGTCGGCTCCCTTGCCGTAGGAGTTGACGTTCTGACCTAAAAGGGTGATGTCCTTAAAGCCTGCCGCGATCATTTCCTTTGCCTCGGCGATGACCCTTTCAGGCTCCCTCGACCGTTCTCTGCCGCGCACATATGGCACGATGCAGTATGAACAGAAGTTGTTGCAGCCGTACATTATCGGCAGCCAGCCCTTGAATCTGCTGTCCCGTCTAACAGGGATATCCTCTGCGATAACGCCGTCGATCTCAGGGCGTTCAAAGACCCTTTTGTTTTTTGTCACAAGACGCCATATCAGCTCGGGAAGCTGATGGATGGCGTGGGTGCCGAAGAGCAGGTTCACATAAGGATAGCTTTTGCGTATCTTCTCGGCGATATGCTCCTGCTGTACCATGCATCCGCACAATCCGATGATGCAAGACGGATGCTGCTTTTTTCTCGCCTTGAGCGCGCCGACGTTTCCGAAAACGCGGTCCTCGGCATGTCCGCGCACAGCACAGGTATTGAACAATATCAAGTCGGCGTTATCGGGGGTGTCGCAAAAAGCAAAACCCATTTCGGCAAGCATTCCCTTGATGCGCTCACCGTCGCTGACGTTCTGCTGACAGCCGTAGGAATGCACGAATGCCAACGGTGCAGGACCGAAACGTTCCTGCAGCAAAGGCATAACAAGCCGCGTATATTCTTTTTGTCTTTCAAGCTCTGCCGCGTCAACGGCATATGTATTACAACCGGCCAAAACCTCTTCCTCCGTTATCCGTTCAAGCGGTCGATCACGCCCAAAAGCTCACAGGGATGGGAAATGATCTCCTCCGCTCCGTTTTCACGCAGCTCCTTCTCGTCGCGAAATCCCCACAGCACGCCGACGGGGTATGCTCCGCAGCCTGCACCTGTAAGAATATCGACGCCTGAATCGCCGACGAACAGGCATTCGTCAGGGCTTACGCCCATTTCGGACATGACCTTTCGCGGCATGTCGGGGGCAGGCTTTGTAGGTGTTCCGTCACGCTGACCCAGCACCGCGTCAAAGCGGTCGCCGAAGAGCGTCGCTACTATCTGCTGCGCCGCCACGTCGGGCTTGTTGGTTACAACGCCGACGCTTATTCCCCTTCCGCGCAGTTCGTCGACAAGCTCGACCACTCCCTCATAGGGTGCGGTCTTGTCCTGCGAATGAACACTGTAGTGTTCCAAAAACGCCTCTCGCAGACGCAGAAGATTTTCCTGTGAGCGAGCCTCTTCAGGCAAAGCGCGTTCTATCATTTTCAGAGCGCCGTCGCCGACGAAGTAACGAAACTTAACGGTTTCGTGGGTAGGATATCCGTAACGCTTAAGCGCGAAATTTGTCGATGTTGCAAGGTCATCAAGTGTGTTCGTAAGGGTCCCGTCCAGATCAAACAGGACCGCTTTTATGTGTGACATAGGCATACTCCCCCTAATAATAATTCATTATAACA
This sequence comes from uncultured Eubacteriales bacterium, assembly GCA_964505515.1. Taxonomy (GTDB): domain Bacteria; phylum Bacillota; class Clostridia; order Oscillospirales; family Acutalibacteraceae; genus RGIG2206. Next base: position 14,495 of record CAZDIN010000018.1, read on the forward strand.
AATTTTGATCCGTATTTCAAATAAAATGTTTTGATTTTCTTACATTTTATGGTATACTTATAAACAGAGATAGATTTTCGGGCTGTTAGGGCTGTTTTCGGGCGTAAAAACGACCCGTTTCCGAAGAAACGGGTCGGTGGCATTGAATACGATCGGTGGCGAAGCCACACCTAACCTCTTCACTATTCGCTATTACCTTTTACTTTCCGAAAATCCCATTCACAAAATATTTTAGTGAAAAGTGAAGAGTGAAAAAGTAAAAATCCCCCGGACATTCGTCCAAGGG
>CAZDIN010000019.1:0-13720 GCA_964505515.1 uncultured Eubacteriales bacterium
GTTTCGACCGCCAGATCACAGTCAATTATCCCGACGTCAAGGGACGCGAGGAGATACTCAAGGTCCACGCACGCGGCAAGCCGCTTGCACCCGACGTAGACCTTAAGACCATCGCACGCTCGACCTCAGGCTTTACCGGCGCTGACCTTGAAAACCTGCTCAACGAGGCGGCACTGCTTGCCACCCGACAGGGACGCAAGGCTATCGTCGAGGAGAACATCGAGGAGGCCACCATCAAGGTCATTGCAGGCTCGGAGAAAAAGAGCTGGGTCATCAAGGATAAAGACAAGCTCAACACCGCCTACCACGAGGCAGGACACGCCATTACAGGCTACTTCCTGCCGACACAGGACGACATTCATCAGATCACCATTATTCCTCGCGGCAGGGCTTTGGGTATGACCATCTCGCTGCCGAGTGAGGATAAGCTTTCCAAGTACATGAGTGAGATGAAGGAAGAACTGGTCATGCTGCTGGGCGGCCGCATCGCAGAATCGATCGTTTTCGGCGATATCACCACGGGTGCATCCAACGATATCGAGCGCGCAACCAATATTGCGCGTGACATGGTCGTCAAGTACGGCATGAGCAGTGAACTGGGTCCTGTCCTTTACGGCAACCAGAACGACGAGGTCTTCCTCGGCCGCGATTACGGCCACGTTAACAACTGCTCGCAGGAGATCGCCGCAAAGATCGACCGCGAGGTGCGTGCCCTGATCGACAACGCATACGAGCAGGGAACAAAGATACTGACCGAGCACATCGATAAGCTTCACGCCGTCGCAAAGTATCTGTTTGAAAACGAAAAAATGGACGGCGCACAGTTTGTCGCTGTGATGGAAGATAAAGAGCCTTCCGCTGAGTCGCAGGACAGCGCGGATGCCGAATAACAAAAAAATACAAGGAGAAATTGATATGCAGATCACAAAGGATATGCTCATTGGTGAAATTTTGGAAATGGACGTAGAAACAGCTCCCTTCTTCTTTGAGATGGGTATGCATTGTCTGGGTTGCCCGTCCGCCCGCGGCGAGACCCTTGAGGACGCTTGCTCGGTTCACGGTGTTGACGTTGATGAAATGGTCAGCAAGATCAACGCCTTCCTTGCAACCAAATAATGAGACTAAGTGCACGTCTATCGGCCGCCGCCACGCTTGTGCGTGACGGCGTTCGTGTTGTGGATGTCGGTACCGACCACGCCTATCTGCCCGTCCACCTTGTAAAGAGCGGAAAATGCCCCGTCGCAATTGCCTGCGACATTGGGGTGGGACCGCTTGAAAATGCGCGCGCGCATGTGAGTGAGTTTGACCTGGGGGACAAAATAGAGCTGCGCCTTTGCGACGGATTAAGCGGCATCGCGCCCGATGAGGCGGAGGATATCGCTATCTGCGGTATGGGCGGCGAGCTGATCGCGTCTATTCTGCAGAATGCGGCGTGGACAAAAGACCCTGCCAAGCACTACATACTTCAGCCCATGACCGCCGTTGACGACCTTCGGCATTATCTTGCAAATGAGGGCTTCAGCGTAAAAAGGGAAGAGCTGGTGCGTGATGCAGGCCGGCTGTATACTGTGATGTCGGTCTGCTGGACGGGTGAGAGGGAAAACTACGGCGACGACTATTGGTATGTCGGCAAGGTCACCGCCGATCAGCCTTTTGGCGCCGAGTACCTGACCCGTCAGCTTGACCGCGTCGAGAAGCATGCGCAGTCCCTGCTGAAAGCGCTGGACGAAAACGACCTGGCTGCACGCGAGGGCTTGCTCAGAATAGCCGACATGATACGAGCCAGACTGAACACACCCAAGGAGGAAAGCCTATGACCCTTGTCAAAACTGTTTTGGACGCGCTTGATCGCTTTGCGCCCTTTTCCACCTGCGTGGAGGGGGATAGCGTGGGGCTTTTGGTCGGCTCTGCTAATGAAACTGTCAGCCGCGTTGCCGTTGCTCTGGACGTTACCTTAGAAACGGTTAAGCAGGCAAAGGCGGCAGGCTGCGACCTGCTCGTTACACATCATCCTGCCTATTTCGGACTGCTTGAGGAACAGCCTGAGGGCTCTGCCGCAGCCTTGGCACAAAAATCGGGGCTTTGCATCATCAGCGCCCATACTAACCTTGACGCCGCAAAGGGAGGGGTCAACGATGTCCTTGCTTCCCTGCTGGGAATTAAAAATGCCGAGGCGATCGGGATTGAAGGCGAACCCTTACCCATGGCGCGTGTCGGTGAGTTAGAAGCGGAAAACGCCGCCTCGCTTGCCGCCTTTGCAGGCAAACGACTTGGAGTTGGCGGCGTGAAATTTAGCGGATGTTCAGGCACGATATCGAGAGTTGCTGTGTGCGGAGGCAGCGGCGGAGATTTTCTTATCGCCGCAAAAAATGCAGGCGCACATGCACTTGTGACGGGCGAGAGCAAGCACCATCTTCGCCTGCTCGCGCGTGAATTAGATGTCGCGCTGATCGAGTGCGGACATTTCTGCACCGAGCAGCCGATCAAGAAGCTTTTGGCTGAAATTGTCGAAGCCTGCTCCGTGGAAGCGGTCTTGCTTAATGAGAACGATCCTGCGGAGTATATTAAACTATAAAAACTAAGGAGGTGCCGTTATGGCGTTTGACGGCGTGTTTTTGTCACATGTTGCAAGTGAGCTTCAGCAGGCTGTCGGCTCGCGTATAGACAAAATATATCTGCCGACCCGCGATGATATACTGCTGACCGTGAGTAAGCGCGGTTTTTCGGGCAAACTGCTCATAACGGTCAGCGGAATCGGCCCGCGCATCCATTTTACAAATGAATCCTATGAAAACCCTGCCGCACCGCCGATGTTTTGCATGCTGATGCGAAAGTATTTTTCGTCGGCGCGGCTTGAAAAAGTCCGCCAGCACGGTCTTGACCGCGTGCTGTTTCTCGATTTTTCTGCCTATAATGAAATGGGAGATGAGGTCGAGCTGAGCATCGTCGTCGAGATAATGGGCAGGCAGTCAAACGTTATCCTGCTATGCGACGGCAGGGTGCTGGACGCCCTGCGTCGCTCAGACCCCGAAAGGAGCGGTCGCCTGATACTGCCGGGTGCAAGGTATGAAACGCCGCCAGCACAGGACAAGCTCGACCCTCGCGGCGCAACCGCAACCGAGATAGCCGGTCACATCGGCACGTCAGGGGAGAGCCTTGCAAAAAGCATATCCGCCGCAGTCGAAGGGGTCTCGCCCCTCGTCGCGCGTGAGATCGCCTGCACCGCCGATAAGACCGAGCTTGCGTCTGCTTTGGAGGAATGGAAGGGGTATATTGAAAAGGGTGTGCCTACCTTGGTGGTCGATGCTGACGAAAGGCCGACCGATTTTACCTACCTGCCGATAAAGCAATATGACGGCAAATGTACCTGCCGACAGGTCGAAAGTTTTTCCGAGCTGTGCGACAGCTTTTACCGTGAGCGTCAGCGTGAGGACGCAGTCCGCCGCCGCACACATGAAACGTCCCGACTTATAGCCACCCTCATCGAGCGTACCTCGCGCAAGATCGAGAAACAACGCGGCGAGCTCGCCCGATGTGCCGACAAGGAGCAGCTTCGTATTTTTGGCGAACTGCTCAAGGCGAACCTCTACGCGATCGAGAGGGGCGCAGCCTTCGTTGACCTGGTAAATTACTACGACCCTGACGGCAGCCGGATCCGCATACCTCTCAAACCCGAGCTTAGCCCCTCGCAGAACGCCCAGAGGTATTTCACCGAATACCGCAAGGCGAACACAGCACAGGAAAAGCTGACCCATCTTATCGAAGCATCGGCGGCAGAGATAGTCTATCTTGAAAGTGTAGCCGACGAGCTGACCCGTGCCGAGTCGGACAGGGAGCTGGCAGAGATAAGAGCGGAGCTTGAGGAGTCGGGTTACCTGCGCGCATCGCGAATGGGCAAAAGGAAGGCGCCGCGCGCCTTACCGCCCCTGCGTTTCGTGTCGGATGACGGATTTGACATCTATGTAGGGCGCAACAACAAGCAAAACGACGAGCTGACCCTGCGGATCGCGGAAAAAACTGATTTGTGGCTGCATGTCAAAGGCGCTCACGGCACCCACACGATCGTGTCTGCGATGGGCAAGGAGATACCGCCCGCGACTATCATGCAGGCGGCCTTGCTTGCCGCATACCACTCCCGTGCAAGACAGTCAAGCTCGGTGGCCGTCGATTATTGCCCCGTGCGTAACGTAAAAAAACCTGCCCACGCAAAGCCGGGTATGGTTGTCTATGACCGATACGAGACCGTCTACGTCACTCCCAACGAGGAACTGGTCGAACGGCTCAGGGCGACCGACAGGTAAAAATTATTGTAAAAGGGTAATAACACTTGCAATTTATCCTGCTGTGTTGTACAATAACTGTAATATTATTTGGAGGTATAAGAACAATGAATTCTTTGATTTTCCTTGCTGATGCCGCTACCGAAGAAGCCGCAAATCAGAATAACTCGATGAGCAGCCTGGCGTCGATCCTGATGCTTGTTGTTTTTATCGCGATCATGTATTTCTTCATGATCCGTCCGCAGAAAAAGCAGCAGAAGGCCGAAGCAAAAATGCGCGCAGAACTGCAGATCGGTGATGAGATAATCACCATCGGCGGAATCTACGGCAGAGTTGTTTCTCTGAAGGACGACAGCATCGTCATCGAATCGTCAGGCGACCGCAGCAAGCTGCAGGTCACCCGCACCGCAGTTGCACAGAACCTCACCATTCACGACTGATAAGGGTCATAAAACATGCATCTCCCGAATATGCTTTACAAAGCGTGTTCGGGAGGTTTTTTATGAAACGGTCGGTGTCACAGGCAAGAAACGAGTTGCTGATCACATTGCTGTGGGGGCTGTTGTCGGGTGTGGCAACGGTCGCTTTGGGTATTATTATGTGCGCCTTCGTGCTGACTAAGCAGGATCTGCCCGAATCTGCAACGGTGCCTATGGGCACAGCCTGCATCGCAATAGGGGCGGCTGTTGCGGGCTTCGTTGCCGCGCGTATCCGCAGGTCGCAGGGCATGATAGTCGGTGCAATGACGGGCGGCGCAATGTTTTTGCTGATGCTGATCGTGTCCATATTTGTAAGCGGAACTCAGTTCACGGTCGTAACTCCCGTAAGACTTATGCTATGTATATCCCTTTCCGCCCTCGGCGGAATACTCGGAGTAAACCTCGCCGCAAGACGCAAAATGATAAAATAGGTCGTCTTTTCAAACCGCACAGGTCAGCCTGTGCGGTTTTTTCTGTAAAATCATGCAATAAAACGGGAAATTGCAATTTTCTGTTCTTGACTTAGGTGGATTTATATGTTAATATAAGGGTTGCCTGTAGTAAAACAGGCGCCCCTTGCCCTCGGCATAAGAGGGCCAAAAGTCCATAAGGAGGTGCTAAAGAATGTCTATTGTCAACTCTTACGAAATTGTCATGGTGTTCTCAGTCCAGCAGGGTGAAGAGGCTACTGCCGCTCTGGTTGAGAAGTTCAAGACCATGATCGAGAGCAATGCTACCGAGGTTTCTGTTGACGAGTGGGGCAAGCGCAAGCTGGCTTACCCGATCAACGACGAGCCGGAGGGCTTCTATGTTCTCGTAAACTTCAAGAGCGAGACCGAGTTCCCGAAGGAGCTGGACCGTGTCCTGAACATTACCGACGGTGTTCTTCGCTCAATGATCATCAGAAAGTAAGGAAGGGGAATAACTCATGCTTAATCGCGTAATTGTTATGGGCCGTTTAACCGACAACCCTGAGCTGCGTCATACCGCCAGCAACATCCCTGTTACCACCTTTACCCTCGCGGTAGAGCGCAATTTCAACTCCGGCGATGAGCGCGTCACCGATTTCCTTGACGTTGTCGCATGGAGAAACAATGCGGAATTTATCAGCAAGTACTTTGTAAAGGGTCAGCTGGTGTGTGTCGAGGGTAGTATTCAGGTTCGCTCCTACACCGACCGCGACGGAAACAAGCGTCGCGCTTGGGATATCGTGTGCGACCGCGCCTACTTTGCCGAAGGCAGACGTGACGGCGGCGCAAGGAGCAACGAAGGTCAGGCACCGGCTATCAACAACGCCGGCTCCAACGAATTCGCTGAATTCGAGGATAACGGCGACGATCTGCCGTTCTGATCATTGACCTAATCGGGTGTTACGCCCGTTTCCAACATTTCGAGAAGGAGGTTTTTCATAATGGAAAAGACCGAGAGAATGGATCGTCCCATGCGCCGCAAGGCACGCAAGAAGGTTTGCATGTTCTGCGTTGACCGTGTGGAGACCATCGACTACAAGGATATCGCCCGTCTTCGTAAGTACATCTCCGAGAGAGCAAAGATTCTTTCTCGCCGTACTACCGGTACCTGTGCTCGTCATCAGCGTGATCTGACCACCGCTATCAAGCGTGCACGTCACATTGCACTGCTGCCCTACACCAGTGACTGATAACGAAAACCAAAACACGCCCGTTGCGTTTTGCAACGGGCGTGTTTTTCTGTGCACGGTTAATTCTTTGCGCTTTTTGCGACGGCCGATGATCGTTAATACGATTCCGACGATAATATACGCTGCAGTTAATGAAGCAAGTAGCCATCCCCGAAAACTGCGACCGCCGTTACCTATAAGCAGAACGATGCCGAACACTAAACCAACGAACGTCATCATTGCTGTTATAGCGACAATTAAGGTGACGATATTATTTGTTTTTTGATTGCACAGAGTCCGGAACAAATGAGTAGGACAAGTTAAGGAGGCCTTCTAAAATGCACTCACAAACGCCTTCGAGAATCGCTTCAAATATAAATTCCGTGATCGTCACTGCATTTATCTAATTACATCACAGCCTTTAGAACTTTTCAATGATATATTATTATAACAAGCCTCTTTTGTCGGATGAACAAAAGAGGCTTGTTATATGGCGCGCTTGAAGGAATTCGAATCCCCGACCTTCCGCTTAGGAGGCGGACGCTCTATCCTGCTGAGCTACAAGCGCATATATAATTAAAGTGCCATACTATATTATACCAAAACAACCGGTTTGTCAACCGAAAATCCGCACGATTTCCCTTGCCTGACGGCTGGGTGCGTGTTAGAATGATCGTATTAGGCAAAGGAGGAATGACCCATGAAAGAAATATCAGTATCCGAGATAAAGGATAATGCCGTTGACCTTATCGGCAAGGAATGGATGCTTGTCGCGGCAGGAGATGAGAGCGGCTATAACATGATGACTGCAAGCTGGGGAACGATAGGCGAGCTTTGGAACAAGCCTGTCGCCGTCGCCTTCATCCGTCCGCAGAGGTACACCTACGGATTTATGGAGAAAAGCGACCGCTTCACCCTCTCGTTTTACGGCGAGAACAAGTCGATCCACGCCGTCTGCGGCAGGCAGTCGGGCCGCGATGTTGACAAGGCCGCCCTCTGCGGACTCGAGCCTGTTTTTGTTGATTCGACCGTCACCTTCAAGCAGGCACGCATGACCCTTGTCTGCCGTAAATTGTACGCGCAGGACATGGAGCCTGAATGCTTCGTTGACAAAGCACTGCTCTCCAACTATCCGAGCGAAGACTATCACCGCGTATATGTCGGCGAGATCGAGCGTGTGTTTATCTCCGATCAGCAGGATGCTATGTAGCGTCGTTTTGGTCGCCCGAGCGCTGCTTAGACAGATCCCATACCAACGAAGCCGTCACTGCAACGGAAAGCAGCTTTAATCCTGCAACGGCGAGATCAAGCGCCGCGAAATAGTCTGCATTTATCATCATTACCGCCGCTATGCTCAGCATAAGCGACACCTCGCATCCGACGGCGATAACAGTAGCGGCGTTCGCAGATAGTCGGTCGATGCCGCTGAAAAAATCACTTAAACGCTTCATTTTTTCACCTCAGAGATATTATCTCATATGACGCCTGACCCTTTCAAGCGGTAACGGTTACCATCCGTCAATTACCACTTTGGTTGATTTTCGCCTTAAGCCCTTGTTTTTGGTAAGCTTTCGCGGTATCATTACCAATCGAGGATGTGGTAAAAATGAATATGGTAGCGGTGCGCTTGAAGGAGCTTTGCGTTGTCGAGGACCTGCTGACGACGGAGGATATGGAAAGCGGAATCGTATATGGGCTGTGTTCGAGGTGGACCGACGGCAGCGAGCTTATTGTGCATGACCTAACCGATGACGGCGAGCGGCTTCGGGATTTTTGCTCAATGCTGACAGGCAGTGACGTCGAAAAGGTGCACTTTTGGGACGTAATTGAGGACTTTTTGGCATGAAAAGAGGCAAAAATCGGCATAAAAGGAAAAAAAGGTTGCCAAAAATAACTACTGTGTGATACAATAAGGTTACATAAAATTTTTGGACGGAGTGATGGATGTGAAATGTCCGTTTTGCGGTTACGAGGAAAGCAAGGTTATTGATTCCCGCCCCACCGACGAGGGAGAGCGCATACGCCGCCGCCGTGAGTGCCTGAATTGTCAGAAGCGCTTTACGACCTATGAGATCATCGAGAGCCTGCCCATCATCGTGGTCAAGAAGGATCGCTCACGCGAGGTCTTTGACCGCGAGAAGCTGCTCAACGGCCTTTTGCGTGCGAGCGAGAAGCGTCCCGTCACCCTGGATATGCTTGAGAACGTTGTCGACGAGATCGAGACGACCCTGCATAATTCGCTTGACCGCGAGGTGTCCTCGGTCAAGATCGGCGAGCTTGCGATGGAAAAGCTCCGCGACATTGATGAGGTTGCTTATGTACGCTTTGCGTCGGTCTACCGTCAGTTTAAGGATATTCATACCTTTATGGAAGAATTGACCACTCTGCTTAATACAAAATAAGATGCATAGATTAACCACCTGCTGCTTTACCGGTCACAGACCGAAGGATCTTTTTGCATATAATACACCTGCCGAGGTCTACGCCCGTATATTGAAGGCGGTCGAAGATGCCGTCGAGGACGGGTACACCGACTTCTTGTGCGGAGGCTGTATCGGCGGTGACTTTCTGTTTGCCGACGCCGTTATTTCGGTGCGAAGCGAACGGCCCGACCGCGAGGTCAGGCTCAATATGTGCCTGCCCTGTCGCGATCAAGCGGAAAAATGGGAGCGCGAGGACCGTGACCGCTATAGCGGATACCTTCAGGTTGCCGACAGTATTGTCTGCCTGTCCGACAGGTACACCGAAGGCTGTATGCAAAAGCGCAATCGCTATATGGTCGACCGCTCAAGCCTGCTGATCGCCGCGTATAACGGTCAGTCGGGCGGAACCGAGTACACATATAAATACGCACGCCGATCAGGTCTTCGGACGGTCAACCTGTTGGAAATACCGGCTCAAGAATCTGATCAACTAACCTTTCTATAAGTGCCGCACCTGTCTTGACAGTGTGCGGCACTGCTGTTTTACAGACCTGCCACGCCTGACCTGCGGCATCTACTAAGGCTGAGTCTACGGTGAGTCGGTCACCGAAGGCGGACAGGACGACCGAGCCGTCGGCGTTTTCCTCGATGTAGAAAACGGGCTTTCTGCCCGAAAACCCGATCTCCCGCGTGTTTTTGTCTGCGACAGCGATACCGCATACGAGCAGTGCGGGCAAGGCAGTGCAGGTAAGCCCTATTGCAAGGGTGCGGAAAAATATACGCCATGTATCCTTTTTCATCTTACCACCAAAGTTCTCCCGTAACCAAGCGCGCGCTGAATTCTGCGACAGGGGTCAGCGCGTCCAGAATAGGATCGTGATATCGCACTGCGACCCCTATAGCGACAGCGACGAGCAGGGAAACAATTATCAACCGAACGTTTTTATTCATACCGGATCACCTCTCGCTATATCATACGCTCGTCCTATCATACCAATGCCATTAAAATATCGGGATCGATATGAGGCTGCAAAGCGCAGTTGATAGCCTGTGCCACGGTAGAGGCGGCGCGGTCTATCAACAGGTCTATCTCCTGAGGTGTCACGATCATGCGTGCGCCGCGAGGCTCGACGTTGTCGCGGCAATCGTGACCTGTCAGATCGTTCGCAAGGGTCACCGCGTCAACCACCGTCGGAACGCCGATAGAGATAACGGGAACCCCTATTGAATCCTTGGTTATGCGCATACGGGCGTTGCCGACTCCTGAGCCGGGGGCGATGCCTGTGTCGGACATTTGCACCGTGCAGCCCAAACGGGAAAGCCTGCGGCTTGCCAAGGCGTCAATGACGATCAGGGCACTCGGCTGTACGCGGCTTACAACGCCGCCGATTATCTCGCCCGTTTCAATGCCTGTCTGTCCGAGCACACCGGGAGCGAGCACCGCGACACCGCGTAGGTCCTCAAGCCCTGCACTGCGCGCGACCTCGCCGGTGATATGTCGGGTCGCAAGCACCTTTGCGGCGGTGCGCGGGCCGAGTGCGTCGGGCGTAATGGCTGTGTTGCCAAGCCCCACGACCAAGACGGTGCCGTCCTCGTCAAGCAGCTCGCGCAGCTCACGGCGAATGGCGGTCACGATATCCTCGCCCCCGATCTCATCCGAAAAAGGCGGCACTTCAACCGTTACATATCTGCCCATTGGCCTGTCGATAGCCTGAGCCCCCTCCTTGCTGTGAACGTGGATGCGCGAGATCTTAACGTGACCGAACGAGGACTCCTCAGAGGTAATGCCTGCGGTCTGTTGGCCGACCTCTTCCATTTTTTCAACCGCCAAATCGGTTCTAAAGGTCATTTTCTATTCCCCCGTGCTTTATTTTACAAATAGTATGCACCTAAGCCGGATGATTAACCGCAATTTCTTTGACAAACCGACAAACAGTGATATAATAAATGTTGTATCGAAGGGAGTACGGCATATGTTAAAACGTTTTCTAAGCTACTATAAACCGCATAAATGTATCTTTGCGCTCGATATGGCTGCATCTCTGCTTGTCGCGTTGATAGGGGTCGTATACCCGATGGTGACCCGCGCCATGCTCAATGACCTGATACCCAATCAGAAGTATCGCCTCATCGTTTTTGCAGGGCTGATGCTGCTCGCGCTTTATTTCGTGAGAATGCTGCTGAATTATTTTATTCAGTATCAGGGTCATATCATGGGCGTGCGTATGCAGGCGCAGATGCGAAGTGACCTTTTCAATCATCTTGAACGCCTGCCGTTTACCTTTTATGACACGCATGAAACGGGCAAGATCATGTCAAGGCTTACCAACGACCTTATGGATATAAGCGAGCTTGCTCATCACGGCCCTGAAAACGTCATTATCTGCAGCATCTCGGTAATAGTTTCTTTCGTATACCTTTCTACCATTGATCTGTGGCTGTCACTCATCGTCTTTGCCTGTGTTCCGTTTTTGGTCGTGGTATCCCTTCTTACCCGAAAAAAGATGCGCGACGCATTTCAGCGCAGCCGCAGATCCATTGCGGCTATAAACGCTTCGATCGAAAGCAGTATCTCGGGTATCCGCGTGACCAAGGCTTTTACCAATGCAGAAAAGGAACGCGAGAAGTTTGAGATAGGCAACGAACAGTTCAAGGAGGCCAGCCGCGACGCATATAAGGCGATGGGAAAATTCCATTCCTCGACCACCTTTATAACCGACGTGTTCAACGTCGTCATCGTCATAGCAGGCGGCCTGTTCATGTACGCAGGACAGATCGATTTTGCCGACTACTCTGCCTTCATCGTGTCGGTCAACCTGTTCTTGAATCCTATAAATACACTCATTCGATTTATGGAGCAGTTTCAAAGCGGTGCAGCAGGTTTCGAGCGTTTCGTTGAGATAATGGATATGGAGCCTGAGACGGATGCAGCAGAGGCACGGCCCGTTGACCGCCTTAGCGGTGAAATTGAGTTTCGCAACGTTTCCTACGGCTATGAGAAAGACCGCGAGGTGCTCAGAAACGTCGATGTGCATATCGGCAGCGGAAAGACCTTTGCCCTTGTCGGACCAAGCGGCGGCGGTAAAACGACTATCTGCCACCTGATACCGCATTTCTACAATGTGCAAAAGGGCGAGATATTCCTCGACGGGCAGGAGATAAAAACGCTTACCCTTGAATCTTTGCGGCGCAATATCGGTATAGTTCAGCAGGACGTCTACCTTTTCAACGCAAGCATTCGCGACAACATTCTCTACGGACGGCTTGACGCCACCGATGAGGAGGTCTATCTTGCGGCAAAGCGAGCCAACATCCACGACTATATCATGTCGCTCGACGAGGGGTATGACACCGTCATAGGCGAGCGCGGCGTGCGCCTTTCGGGCGGACAAAAGCAGCGCCTTTGTATTGCGCGCGTCTTCCTGAAAAATCCGCCTATTCTGATACTTGACGAGGCGACCAGCGCCCTCGACAACACCACCGAGATAATGATACAGCAGGCGCTTGATGAGCTGTGTGAGGGGCGTACCACGTTGGTAGTGGCGCACCGTTTGTCCACCGTTAAGAATGCAGACGAGATAGCGGTTATAGACGGCGGCAGGATCGTTGAGCAGGGCAACCATGAAAGCCTCATGGCGCAAAACGGAATGTATGCGAAGCTATACAACCAACAATTCCGCGAGGAGTAAAAATTAAAAGCCGTCTGAAAAGACGGCTTTTAACAATATTTCACATCATATCTCAAATGTCTTTTTCACCTGTGACTCAAGGTCCTTCCACACCAAGACGCCGTTCTCAATTATCATGTACCCATGCCACGAGTCCTCCTTGGGAATGGACACCGAACCTGGATTGACATACAGACAGCCGTCAAATTCGGTGCAGGCAGGCACATGAGTGTGCCCGTGTAAGAGGATGTCGCCGAGCTTTAGCGGTGGGGGAGAGTCGGTGTTGTAGCGGTGCCCGTGAGTGACGAAGACGGTGCGCTTGCCAAGTGAGAGCAGAGCATAATCGGCGAGAATGGGGAAGTCGAGAACCATCTGGTCGACTTCGGTATCGCAGTTGCCGCGCACGCAAAGCAGCTCATCCTTGATAGCGTTGAGCATAGCTATGACCTGCTTGGGTTCATATCCCTCGGGCAGAGCGTTTCTCGGCCCGTGATAAAGGATATCACCGAGCAAAACAAGCCGGTCTGCATTTTCGCGGCGGTAGGCGTCGATCATCTTCTGACAAAAGGCCGCAGACCCATGTATATCCGATGCAATAAAATATTTCATATAGTATCCTCCGTTGCCGATAGGCTGATGATGAGTATATTGTAACACAAAAATCCTTGCCGCACAACAAAAGAAGTTTGCTTGAGTGACAAATTTCACTTGTGTCGAAGGAGAAAATGTGGTAAGATACGAGTGTAACAGGTTATTATTAAAGAAAGGTGTGATGGCTTACGGACGAGTTGAAGGCGACCTTCGCCGCCAACCTGATAAAACTGCGTAATTTATCCTCCATGACGCAGTTGGATCTGGCTGAGCGGCTCAACTTCTCTGACAAGGCTGTGTCAAAGTGGGAACGTGCCGAGTCGATGCCCGATGTCTATACTGTTAAGCGCATCGCCGACCTGTTTGGAGTTTCGGTTGACACCCTGTTGACACCGATCGAAGAATGGGAGAAACCTGTTGTAAAGGGCGACCTTGACAAAAAGCGCCGTGTTACAGGGGGGCTTATTACCTTGGTCGTGCTTGTCGCTATTATGTCGGTTGCGCTTTTGATCTTCGTTATCCTGTGGCTCGCGGGAATTCCCGATCCGCGCGTCTTTGTTTATATGCTGCCTGTGCTTTTCGTTACATGGCTTGTGCTCAATTCCGCTCTGCTTCGCGGAAAGCACAACCGCTACATCAC
>CAZDIN010000020.1:0-12451 GCA_964505515.1 uncultured Eubacteriales bacterium
AGCGCATTAAGGTGCTGACGCTTGTATTCGTGCAGACGCTTGACCTGAACGTCGAAAATGCTGTCGGGATCGATCTTGCCTGCGCCCGATTTGGAGAGATGGTCGGCAAGACGCTTTTTGTTGTCGCGCTTTATCTCGGCGAGGCGGTCAAGCACCGCGCTGTCGTCAGCGTAGTCGTAAAGCTTAGCCAACTCAGATGCATCGCGTACAAATCCGTCACCGATAAGCTCGGTAAGGAAGGAGGTCAGCTTCGGGTTTGCCTGACACAGCCAGCGGCGATGTGCGATGCCGTTGGTGACGTTGGTGAATTTATCGGGCATGATGCGATAAAAATCGTTAAACACAGTTTCCTTCAGGATATCACTGTGCAGGCGGGATACGCCGTTGACCTTGTGGCCTGCGGCAACGCTGAGATTCGCCATTTTGACAACGCCGCTGTCGACCACTGCAATGCGGTTGCACAGGTCAGGATCGCCCGTGCGGCTGATGACTTCGCCGCGGAAACGGCGATCGATCTCCTTGACTATCTGATAAATTCTCGGCAGGCGGTGACGGAACATGTCCTCACCCCAGCACTCGAGTGCTTCCTTCATGACGGTATGGTTGGTATATGCGACCGTGCGGTTGACGATATCCCACGCGTCTTCCCAGCTCAAGCCGCACTCGTCGAGCATTATACGCATAAGCTCGGGCACGCAGAGCGCAGGATGGGTGTCGTTGATATGGATGGCAACATGGTCGGGAAGATCTTCCAGTGAGCCGTAGGTCTGCAAATGGCGACGAACGATGTCCTGCACCGACGCAGACACAAGGAAATACTGCTGACGCAGACGCAGGGACTTTCCTTCCGCATGGTTGTCGGAGGGATAAAGCACCTTGCTGATGACCTCTGCCATTGCGTTCTGCTCAACGGCGCGCAGATAGTCACCCTGATTGAACAGGTTCATGTCAAATCCGGGTGCGCTTGCTGTCCAAAGGCGGAGCACGCTTACCGCATTTCCATCCTTACCGGCGATCATCATATCGCTGGGCACAGCCTTTACAACAGACGGGTTGCGATGATCAACATGGTGGAAGCCGTTATCCCACCACTCATCTACATGACCGTCGAAGCAGACGTCGACCGCCAGCTCGGGTCTTTCCTCAAACCAGACCTCGCCGCCCGGCAGCCAGAAATCAGGCATCTCCATCTGCCAGCCGTCGACCAGCTTCTGACGGAAGATCCCGTATTCGTATTTGATAGAATATCCCATCGCAGAATAATCTCCGCTTGCGAGCCCGTCCATTATGCAGGCGGCAAGACGGCCAAGTCCGCCGTTGCCAAGGCCTGCGTCGTGCTCAAGTTCATAGAGGTTCTCAAGCTTGACGCCAAGCTCCTTGAGAGCGTTGCGGAAGGTGTTCTCAAGGTTGAGGTTGTACAGGGTGTTTTTGAAGGATCTGCCCATCAAAAACTCCATGCACATATAGCATATCTGCTTGCTTTCCTGCTGAGCGGCGCGCCTTTCAAAATCAGCGCGGATATTGCTCATCAGATCGTTGAGCACCATGACCGATGCCTTGTAGAACACTTCATCCGATGCGTTCTCGGGCGAAACGGAAAAGGTCGTATCAAGCTTTTGTTTGATCAATGAAACGGCCTGCGCCTTTGTCATTGCTTTCACTTTTATGCACTCTCCTTAGCGGAACATATTAACGGTATGTAAGACCATTATTATTCTACACCATTGATACATAAAAATCAAGTGCGTCTATGCGCGAATTTCAGCCATTTTGTTATGCAATATCACTAAACGCGATCCTTAAAAACGCTTTTTTGTTGAAACTTTTATCCTTTTGTTCCAAAAATTGCCCTTTTGAACCGGCGCAACAAAGGTTGTTGCGACGTATGCAGCAGAGTGCGAAGTCAGCCTATCCTTCTTCGACCGTTTTCGACACAGCGTCATAATATGGGTTGTAATTTTTCTTGCGATATGCTAATATTATAATCAAGCATGTTATTTATGCGCAGGAGGAATAAAATCTATGACTAATAAGATCGTTATAAGTGCCGACAGCACCGTTGACCTTTCACCCGAGCTTGCCGAAAAGTATTCGGTCGTTGTCAGTCCCATGCTTATTACTATGGGCGAGAAGACCTACACCGACGGATTGGACATCTGTCCGCAGGATCTCTTCGACTATACAAAGAGTACGGGACAGCTTGCCAAAACCGCGGCGCAAAGCACCGCCTATTATGCAGATTATTTTGAAAAGCTGTCCGCCGACGGCAGCGCCGTAATTCATTTTTCCATCAGCAACTCAATGTCGAGCGCCTTCAACTTTGCGCGCATCGCCGCCGAGGATATGGAGAACGTCTACGTCGTTGACAGCCAGAATCTTTCCACAGGCATTGCCCTGCTGGTGCTCAAGGCGACCGACCTTGTCGCTGAGGGCAAGAGCGCGAAAGAGGTCTATGACGAGATCTGTGCTCTGCGCAACCGCGTCGACGCATCCTTTGTCATCGACACCCTTGAGTTTCTTCATAAAGGCGGCCGTTGCTCTGCCATTGCCATGCTGGGTGCAAACGTGCTTAAGCTCAGACCCTGCATCGAGGTCAAGGACGGCGCAATGGGAGTTGCGAGAAAATATCGCGGCAAGATGAGCAACGTTTACAAGGAGTATGCTAAGGATCAGCTTCACGATCCCGACGACATTGATCTGACCCGCGTTTTCGTTACACACACCTGCGGCGACGACCCCGTTGTTGACGAGATAGTTGATCTTGTTAAAGATACCCTTCCCTTCAAAGAGGTCATCAAAAACACTGCCGGATGCACCATTTCGGCGCATTGCGGACCCGGAACGCTGGGTGTACTTTTCTTTAGAAAGAGCGACAAGAAATAAATGCATATTCTTTGTATCGGTGACGTTATCGGAAGCGTCGGATGTGATTTCCTTATCCGAAAGCTTCCTCTAATCAAAAAAATTTATTCGGTAGATGCCGTCATCGTCAACGGGGAAAATTCCGCTGACGGCAACGGCATCACCCCTGCATCAGCCCAGAGTCTTCTCGACGCAGGTGCCGATGTTATAACTACAGGCAATCACGTTTTCCGTCAGCGCTCTGCCTATGACCTGCTCGACGAAAGCCCCTTTGTGATCCGCCCTGCCAACTACCCTGATTCTGCGTCGGGAAAGGGATATACCTCGGTCGATTTCGGCTTCTGCTCGGTCGCGGTCATCAACCTTCTCGGCACGGTCTATCTTGAGCCGCTCGCCTGCCCTTTTGAAACGGCAGACAAATATATTGAGCAGGCTAAGCACGACGGCATCCGCACGATTTTGGTCGATTTTCACGCTGAGGCAACTGCCGAAAAAAAAGCACTCGCCTTTTATCTTGACGGTCGTGTCAGCGCAGTCTTCGGCACCCACACCCATGTGCAGACCGCCGACGCTCAGGTGTTGCCTGAGGGAACAGGGTTCATTACCGACATCGGCATGACGGGACCGGAGCTGTCGGTCTTAGGAGTCAGACCCGAACTTTCGATCGCCAGAATGAAGGACAAGATGCCCGTAAGGTTCCAATCGGCAGACGGGCCTTGCATTTTAGAGGGCTGTCTTTTCGATATCGATACTAAAACAGGAAAATGCATCTCGGCAGAAGCCATACGCATAAGATGATCTTCAAAAGCCGCACCTTTCAATGAGGGATGCGGCTTTTTTGCGCAAACCGCGCGTTGTGCGATTGGTATTGATTTTTTACTTATAATATGGTAAGATAAACTCGGTATATTTTGTTGTAAATAGACCTGAATTTTCGCCTTAAAGGGCAAAAGGAGATCCGTTATTTATGATATACGCAGCAGTTTTAGCGGGAGGCATCGGCTCCCGTATGCAAAACACCGACATGCCCAAGCAGTTTTTGGAGCTTGACGGTAAACCTATCATCATTCACACTGTAGAAAAAATGCTGATGAACACCCGTATCGATCGGCTTTACATCGGTATCAATCCGAATTGGCTGACCTTCTGCGAGGACCTTGTTGCCAAGCATTTCGGCAAAAACGACAAGATCGTTGTCGTCGCAGGCGGTGCCGACCGCAACGGCACCATCATCAACATCATCAACGCCATTGAAGCGTCCAACGGCATTTCCGACGACGACATCATCGTGACCCACGACGCCGTGCGTCCCTTCCTGACCCAGCGCATCATCGACGATAACATCGACGCCGCTCTGCAGTACGGAGCCTGCGACACAGTCGTTAAGGCGTCGGACACCATCGTTCGCTCGGAGGACGGAGAGGTCATCACCGAGATCCCGTCACGCGATCCTCTCTATCAGGGTCAGACACCCCAGTCGTTTAACATAAAGCTGCTTCAGGCCTGCTTTGACGAAATGACCGAAGAGGAGCGCGCCATCCTTACCGACGCATGCAAGATCTGCGTGCTGAAAAACCGCCCCGTCCGCTTGGTCGAGGGCGAAGTACTGAATTTCAAGATCACCACCATCGGAGATTATCAGATGGCGCGTGCCATGCTGCTTATAAAATAAAAGCCTTTGAGAATGGAGAGTATCCGCCTTGATCAACTACGTTTATCAACTCATTGCGCCGCGTACTATCACCGTTAAATATAAAGACGTCGATATCTCATCGGGCCGCGTTATAATCCGTCCTGAGTATCTCTCTATCTGCCACGCCGATCAGCGTTACTACAAGGGCGAACGCGATGCCGCCGTGCTGAAAAAGAAGCTGCCTATGGCGCTTATCCATGAGGGTACCGGCCGCGTTGTTTATGACCCGACGGGAAAATTCCGCATCGGCGAAAGGGTCATCATGATCCCCAACGTCCTCGGCACGCCGGTCGAGGGTGTTTATCCCAATTATCTGCGTGACGGCAGGTTCTGCTCAAGCGGATTTGACGGATTTATGCGCGAGCTTGTCGACCTGCCTGCCGACCGCGTCGTTTCATGCGAGGGTGTCGACCCCGTCCACGCCGCCATCGCTGAGTTTGTCAGCGTTGCCTTCCACGCCGCCGACCGTTTTGAGCGCGCCGTTCAGTCGGGCGTAAAACGCATCGGGGTTTGGGGTGACGGCAGCCTTGGATACCTTGTGTCGCTGGTGCTTAAGTACAAGTTCCCCAACGCCGCGATCTGCGTGATCGGCCTTGACGATATCAAGCTGTCCCGTTTTACCCACGCGGACGAAACCTATAATTCAACCGCCCTGCCCGATGATT
The DNA here is from genome assembly GCA_964505515.1 of uncultured Eubacteriales bacterium. Taxonomy (GTDB): domain Bacteria; phylum Bacillota; class Clostridia; order Oscillospirales; family Acutalibacteraceae; genus RGIG2206. The sequence goes on from CAZDIN010000020.1 coordinate 5,221, forward strand.
TTCACGTCGACCACGCCTTTGAGTGCTGTGGCGGCAGCGGTTGCTATTACGCAGGCCAGCAAATAATTGACGTTATCGAGCCGCAGGGCATGGTAATGCTTATGGGTGTATCCGAAAAGGAAGTCCCCTACAACACCCGAATGGTGCTTGAGCGCGGACTGACACTTATAGGCTGCAGCCGCTCAGACCGTCCGGATTTTGAGGCTGTGGCAGAATTCCTGCGCGTGCCTGACATCGCCGAGCGCATCGGACGTATCATCTCCGACGTCGTTGAAGTCAGGAGCATCGAGGATATTTACAAGGCATTCGATCAGGATATGACCAACCCCTTTAAGACCGTCCTGAAATGGAGTCTGTGAGGTAGCTGTATGTTTAGAAGTTTTGCCGATGTTATCTGCACCAACGTCAAAAATGCGAAGCAGACCCTCAGCATGTCGCTCATCGAGCTGAAGAAGACCTACGCAAGCTCGACCCTCGGCATTGTGTGGGCCTTGATAAAGCCGACCCTTTTTGTTTTGGTCTATTGGTTTGGTATACAGTTCGGTATTCGCGGCGGCAAAAGCGACGACGGCGAGCCTTTTTTGCTCTGGCTGATCGCAGGTATTCTGCCTTGGTTTTTCATCTCCGAGGCGCTGGTTCAGGTCGGCACAAGTATACGCCGCCACCGTTACCTTGTCACGAAATCGGTCTTCCCCGTCGCGACCATTCCGACGTTTACGCAGGCCTCCCTTTTTATAGTGCATCTGCTGCTGGTCGCCATCGCAACCGTCATTTTCGCCGTAACAGGTCATCTGACGGTGGCGTTTTTGCAGATATTCTACGCTATGCTCTGCCTGTTTGTGCTGATGTGGGTGTGCGGCATGCTCTTTTCCGCCCTCGTTGTTATCAGCCGCGACTTTGAATACATGCTCAAATCCGCGACGCAGGTGCTCTTCTGGCTTTCGCCGATCTTGTGGCGTGTCGACAAGATCGCAGATATTCCTTGGCTGTACTATATTATCCGCATCAACCCCATCACCTATGTGATAGAGGTCTACCGCGATGCGTTTTTCGGACGTTTGTGCTTTGTCCACACGGCCCAGCTTGCTTGCTTTTGGGTCGAAATGATCGTCGGTGCGCTGATCGCCTGCTTTGTTTACAAGCGGCTTGAGGGCGAGTTCGCCGATATTCTGTAAGGGAGGATGAGTATGGATTGGGCAGTTAAGATCTCTCGTTTGACCAAGCAGTATAAGCTCTACCGCTCTCCTATGCGCCGAGTTACCGATTCTCTCTTCGGCTGCAAGTCTTATAAAGAGTTTACCGCTCTTGACGATATTTCGGTTGAGTTTCCGAAGGGCGAAGTCATCGGTATTCTGGGTAAGAACGGATCGGGAAAGTCCACCCTTCTTAAGATCATAACAGGGGTTACGCGCGCTACCTCGGGCGATGTACAGGTCAACGGGCGCGTTGCCGCTATGCTTGAGCTGACCGCCGGCTTCGACCCCGAGCTTACAGGTATAGAGAACATCTACCTCAAGGCTCTGTCAATGGGTATTCCGCGTGAGGACATCCGCTCCCGTATGGATGACATCATTGCCTTTGCCGACATCGGCGACCACATCAACGACCCTGTCCGCACCTATTCGAGCGGTATGAAATCCCGTTTGGGCTTTGCCGTGTCGGTCAACGTTGACCCCGATATTCTCGTTGTTGACGAGGTGCTTGCCGTCGGTGACGACGTCTTTAAGCTCAAATGCATTGAAAAGATGAAGCAGTTTCGTCAGATGGGCAAGACCATCCTCTTCGTCAGCCATTCCCTTTTCACCGTTAAAGCCTTCTGCACCAAGGGTATGTGGATACGCGACGGAAAAATGATGGATTACGGCGACCTCGGTCCTGTTTTGCGCAAGTATGAGAACTACCTCAAGGACGAGAAGGCTAAAGCCATGAAGTCGCGTCAGGCTTCGGGCGACAATGCCCCTATGAGCAAAAAGGACATCCTGTCCATAGGCAACTTCCGCATGCTTAACGAGGCGGGCGAGGCTACCGACTCCTTCAATTGCGGAGAGGACATCAATATATGCTTTGACTATGAGGTTAAGCGTCCGATAGAGCAGCTCAATTTCGGCATAACCGTCAGAGACGCCGAGGAAAACGAGATATTCCTCAGCGAACGGCGCAACCAACAGCAACGTCTTATCAGCGAGGTCGGCACACATTCACTTAAGATAACGCTTCGCAAGCCAAACCTGCTCGACGGACATTATCTGCTGTCAGGCGAGATATGGGACAGCGATTCCACCTTCTACGTCGGGTACGCTAACAAGCGTCCCTTCACCATGGTCAGTGACGGCTATCGCGGAAGCGGAATAGTCAGGTTCGACTACGACTTCGAAAATAAATAAACTTGAGAGGTACTTTCATGTCTGCAAGCGAATTTCTGCCACTTGTTGTAACCGATATCATCACATGGGAGCGCGTCCAGCTTATATTTGCAGGACGAATCAGGAATTTTGACCCCGAAAAGACCGCCTTCCGTTTGGTCGACCTCGAAACACAGCGCTCATGTGATCTTTGGGACGTGCAGATAAAAGAGGACAGGTTCCTCATCCGCATCAACATCACCACAGTCTACGGCGACCGCACCTTTTTGCCCGACGGAAACTGGAGTCTGGTTGCCTGTAACACCGAAACGGGCGCGATCTTCCCGATGGAGTCGGGCGAGCGCCTGTTCAGTGACGAGGGCTTTTCCGACCGCTTCGTGCTGGCGCCTAAGATCGAAAAGCTGGGGCGTTTTGCACGCGAATTTACCAAGGGCTCGTTTATCAGCTATACAATTGCACCCTGCGTAAACGACAGCGGTCACCTTTATCTTCAGATCACCTATCTGCATCCGCAGGCGCCCTCTGCCTTTGGCAAGGGCATCGCTCTGCTCGGAAAATGGGTGCGTCCCTTCGCAAACTCGGTGCTCAGGGGCGGCTTCTTCACCGTCTTTTTCCTGACGGGACTGTTCTCGCGCCACAAGGGCAACCGCATCGTTTTCAGCTCCGATTCACGCGCTGAGCTTTCGGGCAACATGAAGGATGTTTACGACCGCTTGGTCGAGCGCGGACTGGACAAGCAGTTCAAGATCGATTTTGTCCTCAAGGAGAGCGTCAAGGCGCATCGCGGGATAATCGATAAGTTCCGCGCCCCCCATCTGCTTGCACGCGCCGACATCGTGATCATCGACGACTTTAACCCTACCGTTAAGCAGCTTAAGTTTAAGCCGCAGGTCAAGGTCGTTCAGCTTTGGCATGCTTGCGGAGCCTTCAAGACGGTCGGCTTCTCGCGTACAGGAAAAAGGGGCGGTCCCTTCCTGACCAACAATAATCACCGCGTTTACACCCACGCCATCGCAAGCTCGTCACACGTTGCGCGCTTCTACTGCGAGGCGTTCGGAATGCTGCCCGACAGCGTTTACCCCACAGGTGTGCCGCGCACCGATATGTTCTTTAACGATGAGTACAAGGAAAGCACCGCCGCCGCTTTATATGAGGCGCATCCCGATCTCAAGGGCAAAAGGGTCATCATGTTTGCCCCCACCTTCCGAGGAAACGGCGCAAAATCGGGGCATTATCCCATACACACCCTCGACCTGCAGGCTATTGCCGCCATGTGCCGTCGCACAAATTCTGTGTTCATCTTCAAGATGCATCCCTTTGTCAGAGATATTGTGTATATTCCCGAAAGCCTGTCGGACGTGCTGTTTGACCTGAGCGCTGAGAGGGAGATAAACGACCTGCTCTTCATCACCGATCTGCTCATAACCGACTACTCGTCGGTTATTTACGAGGCATCTATCCTCAATATCCCCATGCTATTCTTTGCATACGATCTTGAGGAGTATATTTCGTCGCGCGATTTCTATGAGCCGTTTGAATCCTTTGTTCCGGGCAAGATCGTGCGAACCCTCGACGAGCTTTTAGTTTCGATCGAGAACGAAGATTTCGAACACGAAAAGGTTGAACCCTTCTGCAACCGTAACTTCGAATTCCGCGACGGAAGGTCGACCGACCGTGTTATTGACTGGATCATTCTCGGCAACGCGCCTGACCTGAAATGAGGCGGATAGCATGAGTGACCGCATTTGCACTGCCGTTTTCAGACGATCTGCGCTGATCCTGTCAACAGACGGCGGATTTTCATCATCGCCCCGACTGACCGATACCGTCGGTCAGCGCGTGGTCGAGCCATTTCGTATAAACGGTAAAGAGATCGCGTTCGACTTTGCGTCGGGGTTTGATTCACGCCCTATCCCAAGTGGTGAGTGGGTGGTTTCAGGTGCGATCTGCGATGATATTTCTCCCCTTGAAGCCGATCTCAGCGGCGACGGTACCGCCTATCATGTAAAGATCCGGTCTGACTGCGGTGTTTTGCATGTTGACGTCGCCTACGCGCCGCGCAGGGCTAACTTAAAGGAAAGGCTGTGCGACGGGGCTATGCAGGCCTTGTATCTGTTAGGTCGCATGACCCGCTTTGGCAGCTCGCGCGTGATCTTCACCAGCGAATCAAGACGCGATGCGTCGGGTAATATGGCTTTTGTTCTCGATGCGGCAAAACGGCTGGGCATCAGCAACCGTCTGCCCGTGTTGTTTTCGTTTAACAAGGGCGGCTCGCGTGCTCTGTTCTACGCCGCAACGGCATTCAGGCTCGGCAGATGCAATACCGTCGTCATCGACGACTATTATCCGTTGATCTATCATTTGAAATTTGCAAAGGGTACCCGCATTTTTCAGTTGTGGCACGCTTGCGGCGCCTACAAGACCATCGGTTATTCGCGTGCAGGCAAGCAGGGCGCGCCGCGCATTGACGCCGACACCCATCGTTGCTACACCCACGCCATCGTCAGCTCCTCTGCCATCCGACCGCACTACGCCGAGGCATTCGGCATCTCTATAGACAAGGTCTATGCAACCGGCGTACCGCGAACCGACGTGTTTTTCGATGCGGAATATGCAAAAAGGCAAAAGGCAGAGCTGCTGCAGCAACTGCCGCAGGCGGCAGGTAAGCAGATGATCCTCTTTGCCCCCACCTTCCGAGGCGACGGAAAGCAGAGCGCACATTATCCTGCAAAAGCGTTGGATATTGAGCGGCTTGCCGAGGTTTGCAGGCGTACAGGCCGTTTTGTAATATTCAAAATGCACCCCTTTGTAAAAGGCTTCTCCCTGCCCGAAGGATATTCGGACGTTTTTGCCGACCTTCAGGACGTACGCGAGATAAACGACCTTCTCTTCGCCGCCGACCTGCTCATTACCGACTACTCATCGGTCATATACGAGGCCGCGCTGCTCGATATCGACATACTGCTGTACGTCTTTGACCTTGAGGAATACGTTTCTTCGCGCGATTTCTACGAGCCGTTTGAGCGGTATGTCGCAGGCAGAGTGGTGAAGGATTTTGACGGGTTGCTGAAGGCTCTGTGCGAGGGCGACTTCGATGCCCAAAAACGCGCCGAGTTTCGCGCCTACAGCATGGAAAACTGCGACTCCCATGCATCCGAGCGTGTGGCTCGCATGATCTTCGGTGAATAAATTTATCTCAAAACGCGCCGTTGAGCCGTTTTAATAAATCAAAACAAAAGGTGGTTTCCGCATGAAACGGAAGGATTATATCAGCTGGGACGAATATTTTATGGGGGTCTCTCTGCTCGCTTCCAAGCGCAGCAAGGATCCCAACACTCAGGTCGGCGCCTGTATCGTCGACTCGAACAATATCATTATTTCTACGGGTTACAACGGGTTCCCCTACGGCTGCTCGGATGACAGCTATCCTTGGGAGCGCGAGGGCGAGGACACCAAATACAACTACGTCGTCCACGCCGAGCTTAACGCCATCCTCAACGCAGGCGGCCGCTCCCTCAAGGGCGCGCGCATCTACGTTGACCTCTTCCCCTGCAACGAATGTGCAAAGGCTATCATTCAAAGCGGCATCAAAGAGGTGATCTATCTCTATGACAAGTATGCCGACTCGTTGGCGACCCTCGCTTCAAAACGCATGCTCGAATCGGCAGGGGTCAAGACTACTCAGCTTGCGACCTCGGTCGACCGTATTGAACTTAGCTTCAACAAGCAGTAAAATTTACAAATAAAAAAAACAAGGGCATCTCGTTTGAGATGCCCTTGTTTTTTAAGAATATTCAGTAATTAGTCAGCAAAGCCGGACTCGACAAGATCGACCAAGCCGTTGACAGCATCCTCTTCGTCAGCGCCGTCAGCGATGATCTTGATCTCGGCACCGCCAACGCTGCCCAGCGACAATACACCTAACAGGCTCTTAGCGTTGATGCGTCTTTCTTCCTTTTCAACCCAGATAGAAGACTTGTACTCATTCGCCTTCTGAATAAAGAAGGTCGCAGGACGAGCATGAAGACCTACCTTGTTTTGAACAGTAACATCTTTCACAAACATGTATAATCGCTCCTTCAACTATGTGACTGATTAAAACACTTTTCTACGCTAATATTATATCCCTCAAACGCCATGAGGTCAACGAAATTTTTTCCAAAGGAAAAAAGTTCTATTTTGTCAACAAATCTGAAATTCTTACAACCGACACGTTTGTGTAACTTTACTACATTTTCGCGGTCAGTTTTTCGTCAATGAGTCGTATCTTTTTCAACTTTTTTGTTCAATTCATCCATCATTTTGCGCTCTGCCTTGGTCAGTTCAACCTTATCAAGCATGTCGGGACGCTTGCTCGCTGTTTCGCGCAGGGACATTTCTCGGCGCCATTTTGTTATATTTGCATGGTGGCCTGAGAGCAAGATATCGGGCACCGCTTGCTCCCTCCATACAGGCGGACGGGTATACTGCGGATACTCGAGCAGTCCGTTGAAATGGCTCTCCTGCTCGAAACATTCGTCGTCGCTTAATACACCCTTGACGGTGCGGCAGACGGTATCGACAAGCACCATAGCAGGCAATTCTCCACCCGTCAGCACATAGTCACCGATGGATATCTCCTCATCGACGATGGCATCGAGCACACGCTGGTCGACCCCCTCGTAGTGACCGCAGAGAACGGCAAAGCCCTCCAGCTTGGAAAGCTCCAGAGCACGCTGTTGGGTCAGCGTTTTGCCCTTGGGCGACATATAGATAAGATGGGGGCGGTATCCGCGCTTTTTGCAGACGTCCTCAAAGCAGTCATAGATGGGCTGAGGCCCCATGACCATACCCATACCGCCGCCGTAGGGGTAATCATCCACCCGTCC
>CAZDIN010000021.1:0-12309 GCA_964505515.1 uncultured Eubacteriales bacterium
AATGTTCGACCTGCTGCTTGGTAACAACCTTGCAGGCAGAAAGGATTACATTTCGGAGAACGGGTACAAATACCTTGAAGAAGCCGATATCAGCTGATAGAGGAGGATAAAACCTATGGCTCCCAGAAAAAAGAAGACCGACTCAGCGGTAAAGGTCAACCCTGCGCAAGCGAATGCCTATATCGCCGGCGCCGGAACGATAGTCGAGCAGCCGATAGTCGAAACCCTTGAGAAGAACTATATGCCCTACGCCATGAGCGTTATCATATCCCGTGCCATCCCTGAGATAGACGGCTTCAAGCCCTCTCACCGCAAGTTGCTTTATACTATGTATAAGATGGGCTTGCTCAATGGAAACCGCGTCAAATCGGCTAACATTGTCGGTGCGACCATGCAACTCAATCCTCACGGCGATCAGGCTATATATGATACGATGGTGCGTCTTGCAAGGGGACATGAGGCGCTGCTGCATCCTTATGTTGAGTCGAAGGGCTCCTTCGGTAAGGCATATTCGCGCGACATGCGTTGCGCCGCTCCGCGTTACACTGAGGCAAAGCTTGACGCTATCTCTGCCGAGCTGTTTCGCGACATTGACAGCGACACTGTTGATTTCGTCGACAACTATGATGCGACAATGCTCGAGCCGACCCTTTTCCCTGTGTCCTTTCCGTCTATTCTTGTCAACTCAAATAAGGGTATCGCGGTCGGAATGGCATCAAACATCTGCTCCTTCAACTTGACCGAGGTATGCGAAACAGAGATAGCCTACCTTAATGATAACGACTGCGACCTGTCTGAGACCCTGCTTGCACCCGACTTCGCAGGCGGCGGACAGCTTATCTATAATAAGGACGAGCTTGACACGATCTATAATACGGGTACAGGCAGCTTCCGTGTGCGTTCGGTCTATACCTACGACAAGAGCCAGAACTGTATCGATATCACTCAAATTCCGCCTACTACCACCAGCGAGCAGATAATTGAAAAGATCGTCGAGCTTGTCAAACTCAAAAAGCTGACCGAGATAAACGATATCCGTAATGAGACCGACCTCGGCGGCTTGAAGATAACCATCGACCTCAAGCGAGGAGTCGATCCCGATGCGCTGATGAAGCGCCTGTTCCGCATGACACCGCTTGAGGATTCCTTTCCCTGCAACTTCAATATTCTTGTCGGCGATTCGCCCTATGTAATGGGCGTGAGAGCAATACTTGATGAGTGGTCGGCGTTCCGTACCGAATGTGTGCGCCGCCGCTACTGCCACGACCTTGATAAAGCTAAAGAGCGGCTTCACTTGCTGAAGGGCCTGTCCAAGATACTCCTTGACATCGACAAGGCTATTCGTATTATCCGCGAAACTGAGGCTGAAAAAGAGGTCATTCCCAACCTGATGATAGGCTTTGGTATCGATCAGGTGCAGGCAGAACACGTTGCCGAGATCAAATTGCGTCACCTTAACCGCGAGTATATCCTCAAAAGACTTGAGGATATCGAGGAGCTTGAAAAGAAGATCGCCGAGTATGAGGACGTTCTCTCAAGCAAGCGTAAGATCCACAAGGTCATAATCGGCGAACTGCGTGAGGTCATCCGTAAATACGGACAGCCGCGCAAGACCGAGATACTCTACGATCAGCCTGAAGACTACGTCGTTGATCAGGAAGAGATCCCCGATTACCCTGTGACACTCTTTTTCACCCGTGAGGGCTATTTCAAGAAGATCACGCCTCAGTCTCTGCGCATGAGCGGCGAGCACAAGCTCAAGGAAGGGGACGAGATCTCGCAAACGGTCGAGTCTCACAATACCGCGCATCTGCTCTTCTTCACCAATAAGCATCAGGTGTACAAGGCTACCGCTAACGATTTTGAGGACTCCAAAACATCGGTGCTGGGCGACTTCGTTGCAAGCAAGCTCGGCATGGATGCCGATGAACAGCCGCTTTACATGGCTGTCACCGACGATTACAGCGGTTTCATGCTTTTCTTCATGAGCAACGGACGAGTTGCAAAGGTGCCGTTGAACGCCTATGAGACCAAGACCAACCGCAAGAAGCTTATAAAGGCCTATTGCGATAAATTCCCTGTGTCTGCATTCGCGGTCGAAAGGGAAGAGTGTGAATATATGATACGCTCCACCAACGGAAGAGTACTGTTGCTTTCGACTGCACTTGTTGCCGCAAAGACGACAAAGGATACGCAGGGTATCATGGTCATGACCCAAAAGAAAGGGCAGACGGTCGCATCTGCCGAACGCTATAAAGAGGGCGTTCTTGCAAAACCGCACCGTCACAGGCCTAAAACGCTTCCTGCTGCAGGACAGCTTCTTGCAGCTGAGGAAAAAGGGGAGCAGATCTCGTTTGACTAAAAAGAGATCGGGACCGATAGTTTATCGGTCCCGATCAGACAACAAGCAGCAAACGCAATTGTGTTTCGATGTTGTCTGGGTATAGTTTGTGAGTGCCCGGCTGCTTTATTCTGCCAAATATGACCAAATAACACAGCAATTTCAACAAAATCCTTCAAATCATTATTTTTTTATTGACAAACAGTGCTGTTTAATGTGATAATATAGATTGAGGTATGCTTTATGAGAGTGATTACCGGTTCTGCTCGCGGCCGAAAATTAAAAACGCTTGAGGGTACTGATCTTCGCCCCACAACTGATAAGGTCAAGGAGTCGATGTTCAATATCCTGCAGTTTTGTATTGAGGGCCGCCGCGTGCTCGACCTGTTTGCAGGATCCGGCCAGCTCGGGATCGAAGCGCTCAGTCGAGGTGCTGAGAGTGCTACCTTCGTCGACGCCTCCAAGAATGCGGTCGCTGTCGTTAAGCAGAATCTTCAGACTGTAGGACTTGGCGAGAACGCTCGCGTTATCTGCACCGATTCCATCAGCTTTTTGCGTACCACGGATCAGCAGTTTGATATTGCCTTTCTCGACCCGCCCTATAACAACGGCTTGCTGATAAAGGCTATGGCTCTGTTGCCTGATGTTATGAGTGAGTTTGGTATAATAGTTTGTGAGCATCCGTGTGATGAGCCTTTGCCTGACTCCTTCGGCGGCTTTGCACTGCAAAAGAATTATCGGTTTGGCAAGATCACCGTTACCGTCTATCGTAAAGAGGAGGCGTAAGGATGAAAGATATCATAGCCGTTTGTCCGGGTAGCTTCGACCCGATCACCTTGGGACATCTCGACATTATCGTCCGCGCTTCAAAGCTGTTCAGCAGGGTCGTCGTCGCCGTGATGAGCAACGACGCAAAGCGTCCTGTATTCTCGCTTGATGACCGCGTGCTTCTGATCCAAAAGGTCATCGACGAGTACAAGCTCGACAACGTTGTTGTGGATGCCTCGGATGAACTGCTTGCCGAATACGCTCGTAAGATCGGCGCTACAGCCATTGTAAAGGGTCTGCGCGCCGTGTCCGACTTTGAATACGAGTTTCAGATGGCGCTTACCAATAAGAAGCTTAATCCCGATGCGGAAACCGTCTTTTTGACTACCTCCGCTGAGAATATGTATCTTAGTTCCAGTCTGGTTAAATTACTGGCGGCAAAGGATGGCGATATCAGTGCCTTGGTTCCGCCTGTGATTCATGATTATATTAAAGAGAAATTAAGCAGAAAGGAAGACTAATTATGAATATGGAAGAATTGCTGGAGCAGCTTGACGAGTTGTTGGACAAGGGAATGCGTTTCCCCGGCGGCCGTGTGGTCGTTGAGACCGAGAAGGTTCGTACCCTCATCGACAACATGCGCCTTAATATGCCGCAGGAGGTCAAGCAGGCGAGAGGTATCGTTGCTGACCGTGTTGAGATCATCAACAATGCAAAACGCGACGCTGAGATCACCATTCGCAACGCTGAGGAGCGTGCAAAGGCGCTCGTAGCTCAGGAAGAGATCACCAAACTTGCTCAGCAGCGCGCTAACGAGATCGTTGCTCAGGCACAGACCAAGAGCCGCGAGATGAGAAAGGCCGCGCAGGACTTCGTTGAGGAGATCATGCGCCGCGCTGACGAAGGTCTGTCTGAGAATCTTAACGAGCTTAGAAAGACCCGTGCTTCCCTTAAGCCGCAGGCACCCGGAGCACAGAGAGCTGAATAATTCCGCTTTCACCATGTGACCTCGCTGTAAGAGGTCAAACAGCTTAAAACTTCATATTCTTCGTCAAAATGCACATAAGAACGTTTGTTCTTATGTGCATTTTTTGTATATTTTTAGACACAAGTCAACCTCTTGCGTACGATTTTCACAACACCACAATATCTTGTGTTTTCATAAAAACATAAAAAATCAGCGTTTTGCCAACATAGGTTTCTATTGAAAAATCAGTGGTTAAGTACTATAATAGCATTGTAAGAACACTTAAATGGCGCAAAGTGGTGCAAAGTGGTGTAAAATCAAGGATTTGAGGTAACTTTTTATGACATTTGTCGGTTCACATCTTCATAATGTCGATAAAAAGGGTCGCATCTTCATCCCTGCGAAGTTTCGCGAGGGATTAGGTGACGGCTTCTATATTGCTTTGCCCATCGACGGACAGGAGTGCCTGACCATCTACCCGATGGAGCGTTGGCAGGAGATACAGCGCCGTATCGACGCCCTGCCGATCATGCAGCAGGTGGTCGTACAGCGTCAGTTCGTCGCAATGGCGGCTGAGGCTGAATGCGACGCTCAGGGACGTGTGCTTGTTCCTGCGATCCTGCGCTCGTACGCACACATTGAAGACAGCGCTTATGTCGTCGGTACGAACTCGACCATCGAGGTCTGGGCGAAGGATGCGTGGGATAAGAAGATGTCCGAGATCAATTCCACCTCGTTTGCATCGGTCATGAACCAGTACCTGTTCTAAATTGTGATAGCTATGGAATTTCATCATAAAACTGTCCTGCTTGAAGAAGCAGTTGAATTATTGGATGTAAAGCCGAACGGTATATATATCGACGGCACGACAGGTGGCGCGGGCCACTCAAGGCTCATCGCGTCACAGCTTAATGGAGGACGCCTGATCTCCTTGGACAAGGATCCGGACGCCATACTTGTGGCAGGGGAGAGGTTAGCCGATCATCCTTGCGCTACGGTAGTGGAAAGGGATTTCAGCCTGTTCGATGAAGTGCTCGACGAGATGGGTATCGACAAGGTTGACGGCATGCTGCTCGACCTTGGCGTTTCGTCCCATCAGCTTGATAAGGCTGAACGCGGATTTTCATATCATCATGACGCACCTCTCGATATGCGAATGAGCCAAAAGGGTTTGTCGGCACGCGACGTTGTGAACGAATATGACGCCGATACCCTTGCACGAATATTAAGGGAATACGCTGATGAAAAATTCGCCTTCCGAATTGCAAACGCCATTGTCGCCGCGCGAGCAAAGTCACCGATAGAAACGACACTGCAGCTTGCTGATATTGTTTCGGCGGCAGTGCCTGCATCCGCCCGACGCGACGGACATCCGGCGCGCAAGACCTTTCAGGCAATACGCATCGCAGTTAACGGAGAGCTCGATTGCCTTTCACTGTTTTTGAATAAGGCTATCGACAGGCTCAACCCTGACGGAGTGATATCGATAATCACGTTTCACTCGCTTGAAGACCGAATGGTCAAGCATCGCTTTGCTGAATGGTGCAGCGGATGTACCTGTCCGCCTGATTTTCCGGTATGCGTCTGCGGTAAAAAACCGAAGGCCAAGCTTGTTAACCGCAAGCCGATAGAACCCACTGCGGAACAGGTGGGGGAGAACCACCGAGTCAGAAGCGCAAAGCTTCGCGGAGTTCGAAAACTTTAATTAAAAGCAACACATCTGTCCCGACGGATGTTTGAAGTATGAGGAGGAGACGAAATGAGCAACTATTATGTGGATAGCTTTGCCTACGATTTCGACATGTTTGCGCCACAGCCTAAGCAAAAGAGCAACGTAGTCGAAATTCAGCGCAGGAAAAACACGTCATCCGATGTCCGCTCATCGAGAAGACCGCGCAAAGCGACTTCCCGTACAGCACCTATCGTGATGATGCTCATTTTGGTGCTCGGCCTGATTGCAGGAAATATCTATCTGCGCGTGCAGGTTACTGAGGTAACGAGCCAGATCAACTCCTACAGCCAGAAACTTGAGCGTGCCGTCAGCGAGAACACTTCTCTTGAAATGGAAATGGAAAACCGCATTTCGCTGAAGAATCTCGAGCAGTCAGCTCAGGAGCTGGGAATGCAGAAGGCAGAGCGTTATCAGATACGTTATATTGATGTGCTTGACGGTGACAAGACCGAGGTGCTCAAGGATGGCGTTTTAGTAACCGCCGACGCAGAGGAATAGCTTTTGGCCGTCTTAAATATAATTCAATAGTTATCTTCTATGAGAGTTAGGACGGAAATGTTTTAACTCTCATTTCGTGATTTTTTGAAAGGAGAAAGCGTATGTCATCAGCATCTACAAAATCAATGTGGTATCGCATGATTACAATAATTCTGGTCATAACGATCGGCTTTTTCGGCTGGGCATCGTTTAATCTTTTCAATATTATGATCGTCAACGGCGATAAGTATAAAGCGCTTGCCGCCGAGCAGCAGCTGCAGGACACTGTTCTTACTGCAAAAAGAGGGGATATATACGACCGAAACGGCGAGACTCTCGCGACAAGTGCAACGGCATGGACGGTTTACATAACACCGAGAGACATCGAGGATGACGAGGAGCGTCAGTTGATCGCAGCAGGATTAAGTGAGATCTTGGAGCTTGATTACGAAAAGGTCTATTCGCAAACGAAAAAAACCACCTACTACGAAAAGGTAGCAAGCGCTATCGAAAAGACGACCGCCGACAAGGTCCGCACCTTCATCAGCGAAAATAAGATCGGCTCAATGGTGGGACTTGACGAGACCACAAAGCGTTATTACCCCAACGATAACCTTGCGTCAACCGTTATCGGCTTTGTCGGAACGGATAATCAAGGACTCAGCGGACTTGAATCCCAATACGACGAGCAACTGCGCGGCGTTGCAGGCCGCGTTATTGCCGCGAAAAATGCAAGAGGAGCAGATATGCCCTTCAGCTACGAAAAGGTGGTTGAGGCACAGTCGGGCAACAATCTGACCTTGACCATCGATAAATATATCCAATACGTCGCCGAGAAATATCTCGAGGAGGCCGTTGCGGTCAACAATGTAACAAATCGCGGCTGTGTTATCGTTATGAATCCCGACACAGGCGAGATATATGCTATGGCAACCAAGCCTGATTACAACCCCAACCAACCTTTTGTGATCTACGACGAAGCGACCAAAGCTGCGCTTGAGGAGCTGATGGGAACCGATGAGTATTCATCGGCATTGTCAAAGGCTCAGCAGACACAATGGCGCAACAAAGCCGTTTCCGACACCTATGAGCCGGGCTCGGTCTTCAAGATCGTAACAGGCTCTGCGGCGATCGAGGAAAAGGCTGTTGCATTGACGAGTGGGTTCAGTTGTCCGGGATATATTGTCATCGCCGGCACAAAATATAACTGTCATAAGCACGCAGGACACGGAGCGCAGACACTTGCGGATGCATTTGCAAACTCCTGCAACCCGGCCTTCATACAGATAGGTCAAAATCTTGGTGTTTCCTCCTTCTTTAAGTATTTTCAGGCATACGGACTGACCGCAAAAACGGGCATCGACCTGCCCGGTGAAACAAGTCCCGTAGCAGGCGTTACCTACCATGAGGGCAACACCATGTCTATAGTCGACCTTGCAAGTGAGTCCTTCGGTCAGGGCTTCAACGTCACTCCCATTCAGTTGATAACTGCGGTTTGTGCGGCTATCAACGGAGGCTATCTCGTTCAGCCTCATGTCGTTAGCGAGATAACCAACGCTGACGGAAACGTTGTCAAGACTGTTGAAACCGTCCAAAAGCGTCAGGTCATCTCAAGCGAGACCTCTGAACTCGTTTGCACCTTGCTTGAAAACGTCGTTTCCTCAGGCTCGGGTAAGAACGCCTACGTTGCCGGCTATCATGTCGGAGGCAAAACGGGAACCTCACAGAAGCTTGCAGGGGACGAGAGTGCACGCGTTTCGTCATTCTGCGGATTTGCGCCTGCCTATGATCCGCAGGTCGCCGTGCTTGTCGTACTTGACGAGCCTCACGGTGACAACATCTACGGCGGTACTATTGCCGCACCTGTCGCGGGACAGATATTAGCCGAGATATTACCTTACCTTGGCGTCGAACCGAAGTATAACGAGGCCGAATCTTCGGCTCTTGATAAGAATACACCTTCACTGGTTGGCCTGACTGTCGAAAAGGCAAAGTCAGAGCTTAAGTCGGCAGGTCTTAACTACAAGGTCATCGGTGACGGAGAAACAGTTGAACGTCAGGTGCCGTCGGCAGGCCAGTCAATATCCGAAAACGGAACCGTCGTCATCTACACGGGAACAGAAGCGTCTACCCTTGTCGAAGTGCCGAACTTCAGTGGGTTGACAGTTTCAGAGGTAAATCAACTTGCAGGAAGCCTCTGCCTTAACGTGAAATTCTCAGGCAACGCGCTTACCGAAAGCGGAGTTGTCGCCTATGCACAGGATTATCAGGAAAAGGCAAGCGTGGAGATCGGAACAGTAATAACCGTAAGCTTCCGTTCAGAAACAGGAAGCGACTGATTTGGAGGATTAGTTATGAAGCTTAGTCAGCTTTTAGGAGAACTTCCTTACGGAGTACATGACGTCGAGATAACAGACGTTACAAACGACTCGCGCAAGGTTGCTCCCGGCATGGCGTTTGTCTGCATAAACGGAACTAATATCGACGGGCATAAATATGCCGTTGCGGCAGCGAACAAAGGCGCTGTAGCCGTCATCGCCGAGCATAACGTCGGCGTATGCAGTCAGGTCATCGTGCCTGACACAAAATACGCCTATGCAAAAATGTGTTCCGCTCTTTACGGCAACCCTAAGGATCAGCTTAAGCTTATCGGTGTAACGGGTACAAACGGAAAGACGACCACTACATTTTTGATAAAGAACATTCTTGAGCAGTTCGGAAAAAAGGTCGGCTTGATAGGCACCATTCATAATATGATCTGCGATGCTGTCATACCGACCGAAAACACCACCCCTGACGCCCATGAGCTACACCGCATTTTTCGCGAGATGGTCGACGCAGGCTGTGAGTACGCGGTGATGGAGGTGTCCTCTCACGCACTTGAGCAGGAGAGGGTAGCAGGGCTTCGGTTTGCCGCCGGTGTATTCACCAACCTTACCCAAGATCACCTCGATTACCATTTGACGATGGATAACTACGTCCTTGCAAAGAAAAAGCTGTTTTCTATGACAGACGTAGCCGTTATCAACAGCGACGACAAATACGCAAAACAAATGATCGACGGTATTCCCTGCGCGGTTTCGACCTATGCGGTCGACGACAAATGCGCGGAATACAGAGCGCTTGATCTGAACTACAGAGCCGACGGCGTTTCCTTCAGCCTTGAAAACGGAGGTCGCGTCATAGATGTGTCTGTGCGTACCCCCGGACGTTTCTCGGTATATAACGCGCTTGCGGCGGCAGGCTGTATTGCCACCCTCGGCTTCGACCTTCAGGAAACACTGAAATACCTTTCAAGATCGGTCGGAGTAAAGGGCAGGGCAGAGGTGGTCGAAACCGGCCGTGATTTCACGGTCATAATCGACTATGCACACACACCCGACGGACTTGAAAACGTCCTTAACACTTTTAATGAGATAAAAACAGATCGCCTTGTAGTACTGTTTGGATGCGGCGGCGACCGTGACGCGACAAAACGGCCCCGTATGGGCAAGATCGCCGCACAGCTTGCCGACTACTGCATAGTCACAAGCGACAATCCCCGTACCGAAGACCCTGCCGGAATAATCGACGACATTCTGGTCGGCATGAAGGACACGAAGACCCCCTACACTGTTATTGAAAACCGCAGAGAAGCTATACACTACGCGGTCAAAAATGCACAAAAAGGGGACATCATCGTCCTTGCAGGCAAGGGCCACGAAACCTATCAGATAATCATGACTGCTAAAAATCACTTTGACGAGCGTGAGATAGTACAAGAGGCGCTCGCAGAGCTTTCCTAAGGGGTGTTAGAGGTTGAAAATTGCGATTCCGCTGTTAACGGCAGTGTTATCCTTGGCGATTACGGCAACACTTGGATATATCGTTATTCCATTCATGCATAAGTTAAAATTCGGTCAAACCATATTGGATATCGGACCGAAATGGCATAAGAATAAACAGGGCACTCCCACAATGGGCGGCATCATGTTTATATTCGGCACCGTAATTGCTACGTTGGTCGGACTTCTGACCGCTTATCTTTCAAAGCAGGAAGAGGTCGTTTATTGCCTTGGCAAAGAGGTGCGAATCGTTTCGCTGATAGCAGGCTTCGTTCTGGCGTTGGGCATGGCATTCATCGGCTTCATGGACGACTACATCAAGGTCGTCAAAAAGCGCAACCTCGGACTTACCGCAAAGCAAAAGACCGTCCTGCAACTGATCTTATCGGCCTCGTATCTCTGGTCGATGTACCTTGGCGGCATGACCTACACGCGCCTGCCCTTTTTAGGTACGGTTGACATTACAAGCGGATGGGGACTGCTCTTCTGGCCTATCGCACTCATCTTCATCTACGGCTTTACCAATGCGGTCAACCTGACCGACGGCGTTGACGGACTTGCAACCTCTGTTACTGCGGTTGTGGCGGCCGCCTTTGTTCTGCTTTTTTCGATACGCCCGTTGTGGTATGATGAATATTGCGTATTTATCACCGTAGCCGCTGCCTTCCTTGGCGGATGCATCGGATTTCTTCTTTGGAACAAGCATCCTGCAAAGGTGTTCATGGGCGACACAGGCTCCATGTTCTTGGGCGGCATGGTGGTCGCGCTGTCATTTATGATCGAAATGCCGTTTTTGCTTTTGTTTGCCGGTGTGCTTTATTTCATCGAGGCGATGTCGGTTACTATCCAGGTGGCATATTACAAGCGCACAAAAAAGCGCCTTTTCAAAATGAGCCCGATACATCATCACTTCGAGCTTTCAGGCTGGAGTGAAAACAAGATCGTCGGAGTCTTCTCATTTGTATCCCTTATCGGATGCATAATTGCAGTTGTACTATATCTCTACACTTAATTTGAACATATAACAGGGGGTGAGCCGAATGGAAAATGAAAAGGCACCGCGCCGCCGTGGCGTAAATCCGATCAAAGCTATTCTGACCAAGCTGAACATCTATCAGGAGGGAAAGCTTGATCCGACCTTTTTGATTTTGATCTTGATTCTCATGACCGTCGGCTTGATCTGTCTGTTTTCCTCAAGCTATGCCTTTGCGTTGCAAAACTACGGCAGCAGCTTCCATTTTATAAAGCGTCAGGTCATATTTGCGGTAGCAGGTATCGCGATCATGTTCCTGCTATCCTTTGTTGACTATCATTTCTATAAGAAATTCGCATGGATAATCTATTTTGCATCGGTTGCAATGCTTATCATTGTCCTGATACTTCCGCCGCTGCAGGAGGGCTTCGACTATAAGCGTTGGCTTGCCATCGGCAGCTTCAGCTTTCAGCCGAGTGAGATCGCAAAGTTTGCTATAATCCTCCTGTTCTCAAAGCTCATAGCAAACAACAGTAAAAACATGAAACGTCCCTTGTTCGGAATCGTGTTTTTAGGTGCTTTGTTAGCCCTTGTTTGCGGTTTGGTTGTCGTTGAGACCCACTTGTCCGCGACCCTGCTGATATTCGCTATCGGTATTTCACTGATGGTCGTCGGCGGCATTAAGCTCCGCTATGTCTTTTTAGGCGCAGGCGCAGGTGTTGCGCTCGCGGCGGGTGCTATTTTAAGCGGAGTTGTTGATTACGGTTCGACCCGACTTGCCGTCTGGAGAGACCCATGGAGTGATCCAACGGGTGCGGGCTGGCAGACCATACAATCACTGCTTTCTATCGGCTCAGGCGGAATCTTCGGAGCAGGACTCGGCGAATCCAGACAGAAATATCTGTGGGTACCTGAGCCTCACAACGACTTTATATTTTCGATAGTATGCGAAGAGCTTGGTCTGGTCGGCGCGATGCTGATAATCGCACTATTTGTACTGTTGGTCTGGCGCGGTTTCATAATCGCATCTCACGCAAAGGATCAGTTCGGATCACTTATGGCGTTCGGTCTTACCATTCAGGTCGGCATACAGGCCGCGCTGAACATCATGGTCGTATCTAACACTATACCGAATACAGGTATCAGTCTGCCGTTTTTCAGCTACGGAGGTACCGCGCTGATAATGTTGCTTGCGCAGATGGGTATCATCCTATCGATCTCACGCGG
>CAZDIN010000022.1:0-12191 GCA_964505515.1 uncultured Eubacteriales bacterium
AAGGCATTTATACATGAAACGCCAATGCCTAAGGCGGCAGAAATAAGAATGATCGCAACTGCCGAAAGTTTCTTTTTGAACAGTTTATTTACGGCAAAATAGATGAGCGTGATAAGTGCAAAAATGATTACCGAGACCCATTTAACGTCAAACTGACTTATCGAGGCGTAACCGAGGGTTTTGGCTAAGAGTATCACTCCCGTTGACAGTATCAGCGCAATGACAACCGGCTTTACGCCCTTCAAAAACGCCTTGACATATTTGTTTTCAGTGTAGTTTTTGAGAATCGACGCGATAAGGATTATGATAATAAACGAGGGCATAACAACGCCGAGGGTCGCCGCAATACTGCCGAGCAGACCTCCTTGCGTAGAACCGATATAGGTCGCCATGTTGATAGCGATGGGACCCGGGGTCGATTCGCAAATTCCGAGAAAATCTATAAACTGTGACTGAGTTATCCAGTCATACTTGTAAACCGTTTGCTCGATCAGAGGGATCATGCTAAGGCCGCCGCCAAAGGTAAACAGACCGATCTTGAAGAACTCAAGAAAGAGGGTGAGAAAGATCATTTTACACCCTCCTTTTTCAGTAAGGCATAAGCGAAGATACCGATGATCCCGCCGATAAGGATCATGATGACCGAGCTGAAGCTGACCGAGATAAGCTCAAGCAACAGCATGGTCGTGAGCACGGCAAAGAACATGACCATAGGCAAGGGCTGCTTCTCCAACTTGGCAAACATGTTCAGACCTGCTCTGAGGATAAGGAAGGCAACGGCGCATTTGATTCCGACGAAGGCGTATGCTACATACTTGTTTGCCATAAAGGCGTCAAGGAAAAGGGAGATAGTGTAGATTATGATGAGCGAGGGGAGCACTACTCCGAGTGTCGCCAACGCGCTGCCTAAAACACCCTTTTTCTTATATCCAACATAGGTGGCAAGGTTTATCGCAATCGGACCTGGGGTCGATTCGGCGATAGTGATGACCTGCAAAAGCTCATCCTCATCAAGCCAGCCCATCTTATCAATAACGACCTCACGGATGTTTGCGATCATCGCGTAGCCGCCGCCGAAGGTAAACAGACCGATCTTAAAAAAGGTTATGAATAATGACCACAACATATGATAGTACTTCCTTTATTTGTTGCAAATTTCGTCTGCCAAAGCCTTGATCTGCTCAATGTTTTGCTCGTTTACAGAAGAGTTTATCGTGACAGTCGTGTCGGTAAAGGTGATATCTTTACTGTTTTCAAAATGCTTTTTGATGACCTTTGCAGCAGTAGGCGCCCAGCTTCCGTTTTCGATAATACCTATCAGGCGGTTTTTGTAGCCGCGCTCGGTCAACTCATGGATAAACTCTCGCATGAACGGGAATATGTCAGCGTTATAGGTGGTCGTAGCAAGCACCATCTTACCGTAGCGGAAGGCGTCTTCCACGGCCTCAGCCATGTCGCAACGCGCAAGGTCATTGACGGCGATCTTCGGACAGCCACGGCTTTCAAACTCCGCTTTAAGCAGCTCGACCGCCTTTTTGGTGTTGCCGTAGACCGAGGTGTAGCATATCACTACTCCCTCACTTTCGACGCCGTACGAGGACCATGTGTTGTATAGATCAAGGTAATAGGCAAGGTTCTCCTTCAGCACAGGACCATGCAACGGGCAGATAGTGTCAACGGCGAGACCGCCCAATTTTTTCAGCACCGCCTGCACCTGAACTCCGTATTTGCCGACGATACCGAAATAGTAACGCCTTGCTTCGCATGCCCAATCCTCCTCAACATCGAGGGCACCGAACTTGCCGAACGCGTCAGCAGAAAACAAAACTTTATCGGTGCTGTCGTAGGTCATCATGACCTCGGGCCAATGCACCATCGGCGCAGTGCAGAAGGTGAGAGTGTGCTTACCGAGGGAGAGGGTGTCTGCTTCCTTTACAACGATTCTGCGGTCTGCATAATCGGTGTTAAAAAACTTTGCCATCATTGCAAACGCTTTGTCGGTTGCAACAATTATTGCGTCGGGGTACTCCTTTGCAAAGGTGTTTATGTTGGCAGAATGGTCAGGTTCCATGTGCTGTACGATAAGATAATCGGGCGACCTGTCACCAAGCAGTTCTTTAATATTTTGCAGCCATTCGTCAGTAAAACGTGCGTCGACCGAATCCATAACTGCAATTTTATCATCGGTGATGACATATGAATTGTATGCCATTCCGTTGGGTACTACATACTGACCTTCAAAAAGGTCAATGTCGTGATCGTTTACACCTACATACTTAATATCCTTTGAGATCATTTCACAAACTCCTTCTTATTATATTAGTGCATCAAAAATCAACATCAGGCAAAAGCCTGCAAGCAGGGAATAGGTAGCACCCCGTTCACAACCGTGAGCGTGGGTCTCAGGTATCATTTCATCGCTGATGACGTAGAGCATGGTACCGCCTGCAAACGCGAGGGCAAACGGAAGTATAGCACCGGACAGGCTTACGGCAAAGTAACCGAGAAGCGTTCCGATCACCTCGACGATACCTGTGACTATCGCGATCAGGAAGGCTCTGCCGTGACCTATTCCTGCGTTGAGCATAGGCGCGATTATCACCATGCCTTCAGGAATATTCTGCAAGGCGATACCGCCTGCGATCGTCAGCGCGTCGGAGGTGTTGCCTGTACCGAAGCCGACGCCGGCCGCAAGACCCGCAGGCAGATTGTGAATAGCAATTGCCACAACAAAGAGCAGCACCTTGTTCAACTGCTGCTGCTTTTCCGGATGGGCTTCTTGATCGACCCCTGTCATCCGATGCAGATGGGGAACAAGTTTGTCGATAAGATTGACACACAGCGCACCGCTGAACACACCTGCAATAGTGATCAGCAGTGAAAACCTGCCTGCGTATTCAAGCGAAGGCAGTATCAGACCGATAACCGCTGCCGCAAGCATGACACCTGCCGCGAATGAGAGGATAATATCATTGAATCGGTGTCCTGTTTTTTTGAACACGAATCCAAACAGCGCGCCGATGACTGATGCGCCGCCTACGCCTAAAGCTGTGAGCAGTACTATCTCCATAATTCTCACCTCTTTATGAGATTATAACAGATAACACATGCCATTTGCAACACCAAATCACGACTTTATCAATTGTATATTTTAACATATAGTGTAGAATTAAAAGGCTTGTTGACTTATTGAGATTTACGGGGTATTATACAAAGGTAGAGCGCCTGATTGGGCAGTTTGATAGGAGTAGGATTTATGGAGATTTGTCCGATAGCATATATTCATACCGATTTTAAGGACAAGTTTGGTATTCCGCGTCAAAGCGGTCGCGTGCCCAAGCTACAGGGCAGGATCGTCTTTGTACCTGAATTTCGCGATCCGGAGGCTTTGCGAGGCATCGATAGCTTTTCTCATCTGTGGCTTTTATTTGATTTCTCCGAAGCCCACCGCGAAACATGGTCGCCTACAGTCCGCCCGCCAAGACTCGGCGGAAATAAACGGGTCGGCGTCTTTGCAAGCCGTTCGCCCTTTCGCCCCAATTCGATAGGACTGTCCTGCGTCAAGCTTGAAAAGCTTGAAAAGACTAAGAGCGACGGCACGGTTTTGATCGTATCGGGTGTTGACCTTCTGAACGGGACACCTATCTATGACATAAAGCCGTATTTGCCCTACGCTGATGCATATCCCGATGCCGACGGCGGATACGGCGAGGAAAACCGCTCGCACCGCCTGAATGTTGAGTTTCCTGCGGAGTTGCTGAGGTTGCTGCCTGAAGATAAGCGCGATGCGGCAGTCGAATGCCTCGCCGACGATCCGCGCCCGTCATATCAAACCGAGCCTAATGACTATCACATGAGGTTTAGCGATTTTGATATACATTTTACGGTAAGTGCGGATGAGCTTACCGTTACGGCAGTAGATCGTTACATCTAAGATAAAAGAACGCAGACACGTCAGTGTCTGCGTTCTTTGCATCACACATCCTGAACCTTTATCAGATTGGTGTTGCCTGATTTTCCGTTTGTCATGCCGCCTGTAATGAGGACGCTGTCACCGGTAGTAAGGTTAAGATGTTTTTTCGCTGCTGCTGTTGCGTGGTAGAAGAGCACGTCGGTCGAGTCAAAATGCTCACTCAGCACAGGCGTAACGCCCCAGGACAGCGCTAATTTGTACCACGCCTTAACGCTGGTCGTCATTCCGATAATATCAATGGGACAACGGAAGCGCGACACCATTCTCGCCGTCATACCCGAACGGGAGCAAACAATTATACATTTAGCGCCAATATCGATCGCCATACCGCAGACGGCGTGAGAAATTGCGTCAACTCGGTTGCGGATCTTAAATTCTGAGTTTGCCAATCTTTTGGTATAATTGATATTTTTTTCGGTCTCCTCGACGATCTCAGCCATGGTATGAACCGTCTGGACGGGATATTTACCTGTAGCGCTTTCTCCTGACAGCATAACTGCGCTCGAGCCGTCATATACAGCGTTTGCAACATCCGATATTTCCGCACGGGTCGGTCGGGGGTTGTGCATCATGGATTCAAGCATTTCGGTGGCGGTTATGACACGTTTGCCAAGCAGTCGGCATTTAGTTATGAGGAGTTTCTGAACAGCAGGAAGCTCAACAAAGGGGATCTCAACACCCAAGTCACCGCGCGCGATCATGATCCCGTCACATTCACTGCATATTTCAACAATATTGTCTACGCCCGATCTGTTCTCGATCTTGGCAATGAAGTCGATCTCATTTCCACCGTTATCCTTGACAAAGGTCTTAAGGTCTACAAGGTCTTGCTTGCAGGACACAAATGAGCAAGCGATAAAATCAACATCATTTTTAATTCCGAAAAGAAGGTCGCTTTTATCCTGCTCACTCAGGTAGGTCTGATGCAGCACCTTGTCAGGAAAACTCATGCTCTTGCGGTTTGAGAGTTCACCGCCTGCTATGACCTCACAAACGGCATCGTTTTCTTTAAGATGACGCACCTCAAATACAATGAGTCCGTTGTTGACCAAAATTTTGTCACCCACAGACAACTCGTTGATAAGACCTTTGTAGCTGACCGAAACGCGCTTGCTGTCACCGATTATATCATCGGTCGTGAATGAAAACATATCGCCGTCTTTGACGTATACCTTGCCGTTTTCAAAGGTGCCGATGCGATATTCGGGTCCTTTTGTATCAAGCATTATCGCTATGGGAAGCTGAAGCTTTTCTCTTACCCTCTTGATAAGGTCGATCTTCTGTTGATGTTCTTCGTGGGTTCCGTGCGAAAAGTTAAGACGGGCAACGTTCATGCCTGCCTTGCACATAGCAATCAGGGTCTCCTCATTGTCGCAGGCAGGACCGATGGTGCATATAATTTTTGTTTTTCTCATATTTAGGGCCTCCAAACTCCATTCAAAACTATTATAACACAATTGCTATTGTGTTTTCAATCATTTGACATAATTTGTTGCAAAAAAATCAGGACACACTGAAATGTGTGTCCTGATGGGTGGTTTTATCGGTTGATAAGCTTTTCAAGATATCCGACAAGCGATGACGCGCGTGTGGCTGAAATGTTGTTGAGGAATATAACGTCACTGACACCATTGTTCTGTACAAGCTCAACCAAGCTGCCTGAGTAGTAGCGGTAATCGACTATATATACGGTCTGATAATGGGGAATAAGCAGGGGCGCAAATGCGTTGCCGTAAGATTCCTTAACGAGTACGCAGGCCGAGCCGTCGGTCAGGTCATTGTTAACGATGGTCGTATAGGGATTGTCGCCTCCAATGAAAGTGGATGCGTATTTGAGGTTTGACGGATAGCTCGTAGTGTCCTGAATGATGGGATAGTTAAAGGTCTTGCCGCCCTTATCCGTAACCGTCATAATCGCGTTGTTGAAGGGCTTATAGGCAACGACTGAATCGGGAGAGCCGGCAAGCGCCGGGGACTTCTTTGTTGAGGTGTAGAAGGTGCCGAGAAATCCGTCGAACTGCTGAGTGGTGTACTGCTCAAGCGGTATGGGTGAGGCTTTTTTCGCGAGCATCAGCTGTTCATAAGCATAATATGCACCAAGCTGTGTCCAATGATGGTCGGTGCGGAAATAGATGTATTCTTTTTTATGCTTGTTAAGAGAAGTGAAAACATCAACAGTATTAACGTTGTCCGACATGCTGCCGTACATATAGTTGATAGCTTTTTGCTGATCGGAGCTGTTTATGTTCTTTTTAAGGCTGTCCGGCAGAGTGATTCCGACGCTGGTCGGTGCAACAATATCGTACACCTTGACCGAGTCGCCCAAGCGGTTTGCGGCGTTGCTTATAGCGGCGGCGTATCGATTGGCAACATCGGTATTGAAGTTGTAAAGCTCATACGCGGTGTCGCCTGAAAGCAGGACGCCGCCGAAGGTTTCCGCCTCAGGCAATGGCTCAACCGAATCGATTGAAGTGCTGTCGCTGGATTTTAGTGACGAGGTGTCCTGCGAGGAGCTTTGCTGAGAGCTTGAGGGCTCCTGCTTTGAGGGAAGGTCGGGGATATCATCAGCGACACCGACATCTCCGTGGATCTTATTTGTCTGTATTCCGAATAATCCCTCGATACCGCCGTATGCAGTTATAAGCTGCTCGCGGAAGGGGAAGGTGTCCGAAAACCACTGGCTCAGTCCGACCTGCTCGGGATCGTCGCTTTCCTTGCTGAAATACTCACCGCTCATCAGCTTTTCAAACGTAAATGAAGGAAACTTGTTGAGCTCGCGATTTTCCGTCTCGGACACGGTAGGACGCAGGGAGGGTATACAATTGAGCACTAATCCGGTTAAAAGAGCAAGCAAAAATAAGATCGTCTTGACGGCGTTGGTTACCGTCTGAATTTTTGCCGTGCGATTTTTCACTGTATACACACCCCCTTAAAATCTGAAATAGATAAACGGATTATAGCTGTTGCCTGCAAGAGCCATTGTCGAAAGCAGCAACAGGGCAATAGGGATCAAAGCGCTGACCGTTCCGTGCAGGACGGCGATAGCAGGGCTGCTGTCTGACCTGCGCGAAAAGAATGAGTTGATGCTCTTTACAAGCGGGGTGCAGGCTATGATCGCTACAATAACGAAGAACAGATAGTTGAGCCACAGGGTGTTTGCTTCAAAATCGAGGAAAGCATTTCCGTTGGCGCAGAACAGACCCTTAACGACTGTCCATATGAGAGGCATCTGTGAAAAGCGGAAGAGTATCCAACCGAAGAACACGACAACAAGCAGGTATACTCTGCCAAAGATCGAAGGTAGTTTTGCAAGAAAATCGCGCCAACCGATATTTTCTATGGCGAGGAAGACGAAGAAGTACAGACCCCACAGGACAAAATTCCAGCTTGCTCCATGCCACAGTCCTGTCAAAAACCACACGATAAGCATGTTGAACAGCTTGCGCGGAAGACCTCTGCGATTGCCGCCCAAGGGGATGTAAACATAATCGCGGAAGAAGCTGCTCAGCGAGATATGCCATCTGCGCCAGAAGTCCGTAACGCTTACGGCGGCATAGGGGTAGTTGAAGTTTTCTTTGTAGTGGAAGCCTATCATCAGGCCCATACCGATAGCCATGTCGGAATAGGCGGAAAAGTCAAGATATATCTGCAGCATATACATCAGTACACCAAGCCAAAGCAGGCCCGCAGATTTACCTGCAAGCGCAGTAACGTTGTCTGCAAGCAGGGAAGGATCGGATGCTACCGCGTCGGTCAGAAGAATATTATCTGCGACCTGCGCGCAGACATTCGCAAGCAGAGCCTTTTTAGCCAATCCAACTGTAAAACGGGTGATACCCTGACTGAATTCCGAGCCTGTAACATGGCGGTCGGTTATCTCGCGCGCGACATCGCTGTAGCGTACGATGGGACCGGCGATACATTGATGAAAAAGGCTTACATAGAGCAGTAAGCTCCAGTACGAGCGCTGAACGGGCACCTCGCCCCG
The DNA here is from genome assembly GCA_964505515.1 of uncultured Eubacteriales bacterium. GTDB lineage: Bacteria > Bacillota > Clostridia > Oscillospirales > Acutalibacteraceae > RGIG2206. Next base: position 7,962 of record CAZDIN010000022.1, read on the forward strand.
ATAAACGTCTACGACATAGGAAAGTATCTGGAAGGTGTAGAAGGAAATGCCGATAGGCAAGAGTATCTCAGGAATGAAGCCGGAAAGGTCGATCAGCGGCTTGAGGTTGTCGATCAAGAAGTTGGTGTATTTGAAAAAGCACAGGGCACCAAGGCTGACAACGCAGGCAACTATCATCCAGAATTTCGCTGCGCTTTTTCGGCTGCTTTTGTCGATAAGCAGGGCAAATATCCAGTTGAGCAAAACAAGCGCGAGCATCAGCAGAAGATAAACAGGACCGCTCCAACTATAGAAAACGAGGGAGAACACGATCATTACAACGTTTTTGGCGCGTATACCCTTCGCCAAAGAATAACATATTAAATTCAGTGATAAGAAGACGAAAACGAAGATAAGATCGGCAAAGACCACATTACCCCTCCTTTAGTTATAAATAGTAACATTTCGTAGGGTAAAACACCACCCAACGACATGATATTTATACAGCAGATAATATTCTAACATAGGTTTTTATGTAAATCAAGGTAAAATACTGTAATAATTATTTCAATTTTGTAACTATTTTGGCTGGTGTTATGTAAACTGCGAATGTAAAAGGGCTTGTTGACAGGTGTCGAATGGCTGTGATACAATGAATGACAGGTTAGGGGGTTCAGGTATGAAACGAGTTATCGTGTTTCTTTTGGCATTAGCCTTGGTGGTTTCGACGGTAGGTTGCGTACCTAATACCGATGCAGATCAGCCGGCCGGTGTTTCGTCGCGCAATAAGCTCTCGTCGGCAGCAGCTTCTTCTCAGGCAGACGCGCCTATTACGCTGACCACAACGGATGAAACTGAGTTTTGCCTGGTTCCTGCGGGAGTAGTTGAGTATATGGAAAAGGCTAAGAACTACGACCTGAATGATTTTACATCTTCCTTGGCGACTACCTACATGAGCAACGGAATGAGACCTGAGCCTGTCAGCCTGTCCTGGAGTTATGATAGCAACTATACCTTTACTGATACAAAGGTCTTGGTCGCTCGCTCGAAGGACATGAGCGACGCTATTGAATATCCTACAGATGTGAATACAATTGAAATATATAACCTGATGACAGGGACTACATACTATTGGTGTGTTAAGACGAATACTGACGGCGGTGAGTTTATTACCGATGTCCGCAGCTTCAAAACTACCGAAACGCCTCGACTGATATGGCTTTCGGGAATTGCAAATGTGCGTGACGTCGGCGGTTGGAAGGACAAAAACGGCAACGCTATGCATCAGGGGCTTGCCTATCGCGGTAAGGCGTTAGGGGAATTGACGCCTGAGGGCATAGCAAGTGGTACTGCGTTAGGTATACGCACCGTGTTTGATCTTCGCTCGGCGTCTGAAAGTATGTTGGACCTTGTCGACGGTGTCGGAAGGCTCGGCCCTGATGTACAGATCATAAATGTATCGGCTAGCAGCTACAATTCTTTTCTCTTTACACCGCTTACAGCACGCGAGATAAGAGCCTTTGCCGATTGGTCAAATTATCCTATATATTTCCATTGTGCTGCAGGAGCTGACCGAACAGGCTCGCTTGCCTATGTGTTGCAGGGCTTGTGCGGCGTGGAAGAGCTTTCGTTGATAATGGATTACGAGTTGACGGTCTACCGTGACAGAACATATAACGGCTTCCCTGAATTTGTAAAGACTGTTCGAAATTTTAAGGGTGATACCATTCAGGAAAAGCTCTACAACCATTTCCATGATAGCCTTGGCTTGACCCATATGGAGCTGTCGAATATATATAATATCTTCATGACAGAGTCGGCCGTGTTCGCCTCGACCTCTCTTTCAGGCGGACGGCAGGAGGATAAGGGCGTTTGCTTTGACCTTGAGCTGAGAAATAGCGGCGGAGTGTCCTCGGTCAAGGTGCACGGAGCCGACGTCAAGTGGTCAATGAATGGCAGCACCTTGGTCATAAGCGCTGACTCAGGCGAGGGAGTTATCCTGCTGAAAGACGGCGCCGAGCTTAAATTTTCAATATAGCAGTAAAAAGGTCGGATAGCTCCGGCTTTTTTGCTAAATCAAGGTTCTTTGAACCCTTCTGATTATAGGTTTCGGTTGATTTTATCAGCTTTTTGTTATAATATAAAAACAGATCAGATCATTAAGGGAGTGATAACATGAGAAAAGTATTATCCGTTCTGCTGACGGTCTTGCTTGCAGGCTGTCCTTTTCTTGCTTCATCATGCGCTCCCGTGACCGACGATGACGGCACTGCGTCTGACATCAAAGCCGACGCTATGAACGACCCATACGGCACCGATTCCGAAGGGCTGATGAATGCGCTGAAGAACTCAGGCGAAGTAGTCGTCTATTGGGAAAGCAATACCTTCTCTGATAAAGACAGTGATTTCCTTGATTATTTTAATAAGTATTACGGCGGTACTTTTGTGCGTCGTTACTGCCCGAGCAGAGATGATATGACGGTTTATTTACAGGATTTTTATTCCGGCTCTGCCCCCGACGTTCTGCGCCTGAATGAAAGCTATTGGCCGCGTGCTGCTCTGCGTAGTGCAACATATTCAACTGATAAATTAAGGCAACTCGGCGTGCTTGGATTAGACCATCCTGCAATAGAAAATCACCGAGATCTGACCGAAGCTTCTTTTTCCTATAACGATCGCTGCTACGCGGTTGCGATCGATTATGTTGCACCTGTGATGATTGTTGTTAACGAGGATGTATTTGATTACTGTTCGGTCAAGGCTCCGAGCGCCTACTTCGAGAGAGGTGACTGGACGAGCGACACGTTTATGCGTTGCTGTCATGAGATTGCGCGCACCCTGTTGAACGGCAAAAAGCTTTACGCCTGCAACAGTTTTGACCCAACATGGTTCCTTTTGTCAAATGACGCCGACCCAATCGTTTTTGATAACTACAGCATGCTCCAGTCGATGACTACCCCCGCGGCACTTCGTTCACTTACAAGCTGTCGCACATTCTTAACTACCGTCAGCACGACCGACGATATGGACGCCTTTGCACGCGGTGAGCTCGCGATGCTCTGCGGCACCGCGGATGAATTGGCCGAAAGGCTCGCCGATTGCAACTTTAGCTGGGATGTACTTCCGTTTCCATATGATAATGATAACAGTTCGGGTCGAACGGTCGGTAAAATGACGGCGTGGGCTATCTCTTCTCAAGCGAAAAACGTGCAGGGGGCGTTGAATTTCATCCTTGCTTATCGGCTGTATGAGGATTTTTATTATAATTTTGATGATAGCATGGTATGGAACAATGAATACGTTATTTACAACGATACTCAGCAGCAGAGGATCATCTCAATGGCATATATGGTCCAGCTTGGAAACTTCCCGTACATTGCGGATCTGCCTGAGCAGGTGGACGGGCTGTGGACCTCGCTGAAGGGCAGTGACCCGATCTACGATATTGCTTCTTCATTCAATGATAAGATCAAGCAGGAGTATTACAACGAAATGGCAGATGTCCAAACGCAACACTCGAAGCCCAGTCAATAGAGCATAAGAAAAGCACCTTGTTTAACCGTTAAACAAGGTGCTTTTAGTTTGGCTGAATTTAGTTGTTTACCTCAATGCGAAGGATCGTGACGTCATCAAGCGGCATATCACTGCCGTTGACCTCTGTTAAAGCGATAGCGTCAACAACATCCATGCCCTCGTAGACCTGACCGAATACAGTGTGGTGATAATCAAGCCAAGGTGTACCGCCAAGGTTGCGGTAGCTTTCGATGCAGTCTTCGGGGAAATAATCCTTAAGGTCATCCATCTGATCGAGCATTTGCTGCGGAACATCGGACGCCTGAACTATGAAAAACTGACTTCCGTTGGTCGCAGGTCCTGCGTTTGCCATTGAAAGAGCGCCTCTGAGATTATGCAAGAGGGGAGAAAACTCATCCTCAAATGCATGTCCCCAAATGCTTTCTCCGCCAATTCCGGTTCCCATCGGGTCGCCGCCCTGAATCATGAAATCCTTTATTACGCGATGAAATTTAAGTCCGTCGTAATATCCGTTTTTTGCGTGGGTCGTGAAATTTTCTACGGCCTTGGGTGCCTGTTCAGGAAAAAGGCGGATGCAAATATCACCCATCATTGTTACCATGCGGACGGTAGTGTCGGATACCTGCGGTTTTTGAAGCTGAAAACTCATGATTATCTCTCCTTGATCGGTTGTAACTATCTTTTAATAAACTTGCCTGCCTCTGCGGCTAATAAAGG